>CAZXCW010000019.1:0-21840 GCA_964639385.1 uncultured Nitrospiraceae bacterium | reverse complement strand
CAACAGAGGAGCGGGATATTGTAGAGAGTTACGAACTTGGTGTTAACAGTTACATCGTCAAGCCAATAGATTTTGATAAATTTATTAATGCGGTTTCAGAAATCGGTTTCTACTGGGTATTATTGAATCAGCCGCTAATGTAACGTGATGAAGATCTTAGGAGATCAGTAGATTATGAGTAAAGAACTTCGAATTCTGATACTTGAGGATCTTGCCACAGACGCCAAGTTAATAGAAAGCGAGCTACGAAAAGGAGGAATAGCATTTTCCTCGAGGCGCGTAGAGACAAGAGAGGATTTCTTCAAAGAACTCAGAGATTTTGCACCCGACCTTATCCTTTCAGACTATAAACTGCCTTCCTTCGATGGCTCTTCAGCATTGTCAATTGCAAAAGAGCAGTGTCCTAATGTGCCTTTTATTTTTGTTTCTGGCACAATCGGTGAAGAGTTGGCGATTGACACGCTTAAGGAAGGTGCAACAGATTATGTTCTTAAAGATAGGCTTGCACGTCTTATGCCTGCAGTTAGCCGAGCATTACGTGAAGCCGAGGAGCGAGCTGTGCGAAAACAGATAGAGGAACAACTGAAAAAACGAGTTAAAGATCTTGAGGAATTTCATGATATGGCAGTTGGCAGGGAGTTGAAAATGGTTGAACTGAAGGAGGAGATAGAGAAGCTTAAAGAAGAATTAAGAAAATATAAAAAGAGTGAAATCTAAACTCGCCATTGTTATTATCCTTTCAGGATGGCTTCTTGCCATAAGTTATCTTTTTAATAATTATCTAAAATATCGAGATCAAATATTCAGTCAAATTTTCAGTACTTCCCATAGTTATGACTTTTTCTTTAATATTCTAATTGCCGCAATACCCTTCATAACTACGGTCATAGGGTATTTTATAAATGAAAGGACGAAGCTCCTTGAAGGTTATAAGAAGTCTGAAGAAAAATACCGTGACTTCTATCAAAACGCTCCCGATGGGTATCATTCCATAGGACCTGATAGCACAATTCTTGAAGCAAATGATAAGTGGCTCAGGATGCTTGGCTACAAAAGAGATGAAGTTGTAGGCAAGATGAAGCTAACGGAGCTTCTTACATATGACAGTTTGAAAATCTTCTCTGATACCTTTCCTGAATTTAAACAAAAGGGTTTTATAGAAAATATTGAGTATGATCTTAAAAGGAAAGATGGGACGACGCTTCCTGTTTTGATAAATGATACAGCCCTTTATAATAAGGACGGGAATTTTTTGAAGAGCAGGACTATCGTAAGGGATGTCACAGAGATGAAGAATAAGGAAAAGAAACTTGTTGAAAGTCGCAGTGCATTTCTCAATATGCTTAGGGACCTTGATTTCTCTTATAAAGAGCTCAAAAGGCTTTACGAGAGTCTTATCGTTTCTTTTGTTAATGCAATAGATGCAAAGAGTCCGTGGACAAAGGGTCACGCAGATAGAGTTACTCATTATGCTATGGCTATCGCTAAAGAGATGGGATTAAAGGAGAAAGATATGGATACCCTAAGGACTGCAGCCCTTCTTCATGATATAGGGAAAATAGGAACCTATGAAGTAATCCTTGATAAGCCTGAGAGGCTTAGTATTGAAGAGCTGGATCTTGTGAAGGTGCACCCCGTGAAGGGCGAGGAGATTCTCAGTCCAATAAGTCAGTTAAAAGAAATTCTGCCGGTAATCAGGTCACATCACGAGAGGATGGATGGGAAAGGTTATCCTGACGGCCTTAAAGGTAATGAGATACCTTTTCTGGCGAGAATAATCGCTGTCGCTGACGCATTTGATTCCATGATGTCAGATAGGCCATATAGGTCCAAATTGAGGGAAGAAGATGCTATAGTAGAATTAAAAAGATGTAGTGGAACACAGTTTGATCCAGAGATAGTTGAAGCCTTTCCAAAAGCTATTCTAAAGTGACAATTCTCTCGCAGTAAATTTTGGGAGCTTCTTTTTTTCTTTGCAAATAGACAGAAAATTAGATAAAATCTGTAACCATGATTTATTTAGTCCCATTGGGAATTACAGTTGCTTTAGTGGTTATGTGGTTTGCCATTTATTTCGCAAATCGAGAAAGGACAAAGCGGAAAAAGACTGAGGAGAAGATATCAAAACTTATCCAGGAATTCGAACAACACATTCTTAAACGCACTGAGCAGTTTGAAATAACCATTAGACAGCTCGAAGAAGAGATCTCTAAATACAAGCAGGCAGAGGAAGAAATCCGCAGACTCAATGCGGAACTCGAGCAGAAGGTTTTCAAACGCACAGCTCAATTAAAAGTCTTAAGAGCCTATGCAGAGAATATCATATCGACAGTGCGAATGCCATTGGTAGTTCTTGATGCTGAACTTAAGGTTCTTTCTGCCAACCAATCGTTCTACCAGACATTTCAGGTGACACCAGAAGAAACAGAGAAAAAATTACTTTATGACTTGGGTAATCGTCAGTGGGATATCCTTCCTTTAAAGAAATTATTAGAAGAGATTCTTTTCAAGAACACCTCGTTTAATGATTTCGAAGTAGAACATGATTTTCCCGCGATTGGACATAAAGTAATGTTACTTAATGCCCGCCCAATCCTTCATAAAGAGAATCAGACGCGGATGATTCTGCTCGCCATTGAAGATATCACCGAGCGCAAACGATGGGAAGAAATTCTCCGAAAGAGGGATGAGCGCTTCAGGCAGGTGGCTGAAAATGCCGGTGAATGGATCTGGGAAGTAGATACCAATGGCCTATACACTTATTCAAGTCCAGTTGTGGAAAGAATTCTCGGCTATGAGCCTGAAGAAATTATCGGGAAGAAGCATTTTTATGATTTTTTTGTTCCGGATATGAGAGAGGAGTTAAAGAAAACTGTCTTTGATACCTTTAGTAGGCAAGAAGCCTTTAGAGACTTTGTTAGTCAATATGAGCATAAGAATGGGGCCCTCGTTTTTCTTGAGACAAGCGCTACGACGATTTTAGATAATAACGGAAATCTTCAAGGGTATCGAGGAGTGGATAAAGACATCACCGAGCGTATACGGGCTGAGAAGGAGATCAAAAGACTGAATGCAGACCTGAATCTTCGAGCTACCCAGCTTGAAGAAGCAAACAGAGAACTCGAATCATTCAGCTACTCTGTCTCGCATGACTTGCGTGCACCCTTAAGGGCTATCGATGGATTCTCTCGTATGCTTTTAGAGGACTATGGTGATAAACTTGATGATGAAGGCAGACGCCTTCTGAACATTATTCGAAGCAGTACACAAAAGATGGGGGAGCTTATTGAGGACCTTCTATCCCTCTCGAGGGTAGGGCGGAAAGATATAGAGATATTGGATATAGATATGGATAAGCTGGCAAAGGCGGTTTTCGATGATATCAAAACTACCATGCCTGAAAGGGAGCTTCAATTTATCCTTAAGCCCCTTCCACCTGCTTATGGTGATCCCGGAATGATACGTCAGGTCTTTGTTAATCTCCTATCCAATGCCATCAAATTCACAACACCTAAAGAGGCTGCCACTATTGAGGTTGATGGCTGGGGGAACGAAAATGAAAATATATACTGTGTCAGAGACAATGGAGTCGGATTTGATGTGCAGTATACAAATAAATTGTTTGGTACTTTTCAACGATTGCACAGCACAGAGGAATTTGAAGGTACAGGTATTGGTCTTGCCATAGTGAAGCGCGTAATTAAACGCCATGGCGGACGGGTGTGGGCTGAGGGAAAGGTAAATGAAGGAGCAACATTCTATTTTACATTACCACTAAAGGAGGTGGAGAAACATGAACTCAAAGGAAGTTGAAATTCTCCTTGTGGAAGATAATCCAAGCGATGCCGAATTAACGATACGAGCCTTAAAGGAATACAATCTTGCAAATAAATTAATCTGGGTAAAAGATGGTGCAGAAGCACTTGATTTTGTTTTTGCTCAAGGCCAATATACTGATCGTTCGATTGAGGATACCCCAAAGGTTATATTACTTGATTTGAAGCTTCCAAAGGTTGGCGGATTAGAGGTATTAGAAAAAGTCAAATCAGATAAACTTACACAAACTATTCCCGTGGTGGTATTGACTTCTTCTTCTGAAGAAAAAGACATTATAACGAGTTATAATCTTGGCGTTAACAGCTATATCTTGAAGCCCGTAGACTTCGATAAATTTGTAGAGGCCATTAGAGAGGTCGGATACTACTGGCTACTGTTAAACAAACCACCGCAATAATTATTTCAACCCCAGCACATCCTGCATATCAGGATAGGGACTTTACAAGGGCTTGAAAATACTAAGCAAATCCTTATCAGTCAATGGTTTGAGAGACATTTTGATTCATGCATAAATCGCTCGATTTATACCTTTTTTGATATAGTTTTTCCACGTTTTCTTCACGGTATCAATACTGCGCCCAGGAACTGTAAAGCACCCTGTTAAAGTTAAGTATATTCTTTGTGTCAAAGTTCATTTAATATGCGAATTATTGCGTATTAAATATACTTTCACCCTACGAGGAATGCAGAGATTCGGCAGGCCTTGGCCAGCCCCTTGATCTGGAAATGTACCTGTTTTTAATTCATAGATTTTGCTACAATTTTGCTACAGTTAAAATCAAACTGTTTCCCTATGCTGTGGGGAAGGTCTATGACTCGTAGAGTAGTGAAAAAGGGAAAGGCAGGTTCTTTTTAGGAGATGAAAAATCATGAGATCATTTGAACATGATTATCTACTTGAAACACCGATTTCGCATTCTCTTCTTACGTCTGCGCGTGCCCTCGGTGAATTCCGAGGAAGGCAGATGCTTTATGTAGAACAATCTCCTGAAGTATTAGAAACTCTTCGGCGGGTTGCTATGGTTCAAAGTGCAGAATCATCCAACAGAATCGAGGGGATTACGGTATCTCCAGATCGTATTGACGGCTTAATCTTGAAGAAAACAAAACCTCGTGACCGTTCTGAACAGGAAGTGGCAGGATATCGTGATGTGCTGGCCTCTATCCATACCAACTATCACAACATGCGTCTTTCTACAGACCTTATATTGAACTGGCATAGGACAATGTATCATTACACATCTGAAAAAGGTGGTAAGTGGAAGAGTAAAGACAATGCTATCTTAGAGGTTCGTCCTGATGGTCGTCAGGTTGTACGCTTTCAGCCTGTTTCGGCATTGGCTACGCCAGAGTTCATGGAGCATTTGATTAAGATGTTTACCAGCGCAATGGAACAAGGAAAAGCAGAACCTTTGCTCCTGATCGCCTCTTTTGTATTCGATTTTGAATGTATTCATCCTTTTATGGATGGCAACGGCCGCATTGGACGGCTGCTTACACTTCTTCTCCTATACCAGAGCGGTTATGAAGTTGGTCGATATATAAGCCTTGAGCGCATCGTGGAAGAAAGCAAAGAAACCTATTATGAGGCTCTCCTTAGAAGTTCGCGGTACTGGCATGAGGCAAGACATGACCTGAGGCCCTGGTGGAACTATTTTCTTGGGATGTTAACAGCAGCCTACAAGGAATTCGAGGCAAGGGTAGGCGCAATCACATCAGCACGCGGTGCAAAGCGTGAAATGGTTCGTGCTGCTATTGCTCGTTTGCCCATAAGATTCACAATAAGTGATCTGAAGCGGGTTTGCCCGGGGGTGAGCTATCCAACATTACAGCGAGCTCTTTCTGACTTAAGGAAAGAGAGGAAAGTAAAGTGCCTCGGCAGAGGTCCCGATGCCCAGTGGGAACGTATCAGGGGTTGATAAGATAATCATATCACGAAATGAGAATGTGATAAGATTATTATTGCCATGATTTGCATTGGGTAATATGGTGGCAGTTATTACACCATTAGGGCTGAAGATTACCTCATTAAAGAGATAATAAGACGTGTCGAAATATGGTCGTTATATCGAGACGTGATAAGAGTATGTTGAAATTGTCGACATATAAGATACCATGGTTATGTCCAATTTATTCAGATTTTTGGACACGTTCATGCGATGTGTCCATAACGTGGACATGAAGAAGGGGAATGGCTATGTATGAGAGGATGAAAGAAACGTAGATGGGTTATTTTCCGAAACCGGAATAAAAGAATATCTGGTTCTTTTAAGCATTTATCAGACCTGCCAGTATAGAGGGCTAAACTTCCTACAATTTCTGCGGTCAGAAGAAAAAAGTCCTTACAAATATTTCGAGAAGCATTATCGGTTTCGATGATCTCACAATCTCTCCCTGAACGAGGGGACCACCCTCGAGCAGTTCATTGTAAACATCTTCGGAGATTATGACTGACTCGAATAAGGACGAAAAATATTGTGAGGAAGATCGAGCGCGACATCTTTGGCCTCTCGGTGATCAGCCCCGCCCGTGATCGCTATTGAGATTGCCTTTTTAGTTCTCTTCAGTACAACCAAGAAAACTGGTCACTGATTGTAATTTCCTCTAAGGTTACCTTGATTATTTTTCATTGCACTTCTTCTACTTCTTATCAGCAACCTATTTTTGACCTTTCTTGCTATACGTCGCAGGTACGGCTCCATTCTTTTGTCTATTGCCTTATAGTATCTGTATTCATAAGCAACCTTCCTGGGAGTCAGACTGACATCTTTTTCCAGCCTGCTTTCCATCCACTTATCGGTCATAAGACTATAAACATGACCATGAGGTATGCTCACCATTCCCCGAAAGTCTCAGGGATGGGGTAGAAATATTAGACAAGTTAACCGTGAAAGAGGAAGGGCAACTTCACGTTTTTTTCACGTTCAACGAAGCAAGTCAATATAAGTGATTGATTTTATTGTTTTTTATTTCAACCCCAGCACATCCTGCATATCATAGAGACCTGCAGGTTTTCCTGAGATCCATAGTGCAGCCCTAAGGGCACCTCTTGCAAAGGTGTCCCTGCTTGATACCTTGTGAGCAATTTCTATTCTTTCACCAAGACCACCGAATATGACTGTGTGCTCACCCACAATGTCACCTGCTCGTATCGTCTGTATACCAATTTCTTTTCTTGTTCTCTCTCCGATAAGTCCCCTTCTTGTATATACAGCGACCTCATCAAGGCTTCTGTTTGTAGCGTCTGCGAGTACCTGTGCTATCTTCAATGCCGTGCCGCTTGGTGCATCTTTTTTCAATCTATGGTGCGCCTCGATGATTTCTATATCATATTCATCACCCAGAACCTTTGCTACATCGTGAAGTATCCTCAAAAGCAAATTTACACCTGTGCTCATATTAGATGCCATAACACAAGGCATGCTTTTTAGTGGAGTCTCTATCTCTTTCATATCGTCCTTTGAGAGCCCTGTTGTACCAATAACCATTGATTTACCTTTCCCGGCTGAAAGCCTTACGTTTTCTTTTGTAGAGCTCGGAGTGGTGAAGTCAATGATTACATCTGCATTATCGATGATATCTTCAAGGCTGTCAGAGAGTTTTATTCCTGTCTCCCCTATTCCGACTAATAGACCAATATCCTTTCCCATTGCGCTATGCCCCTTTTTTTCGAAGACACCCGTAAGTTTTAATTCGGGATATTCCTTCGAGAGGGCAGTGATTCTGCTACCCATCCTTCCTGCTGCCCCTGCAACCACTATTCTTGTCATAAAAACCTCCCCTCTACTCCTCTTTCTTCTCCTCTTTCTTTTCTCCTGCAATCCTGTATTCTTCTGATACCCACTTTCCGAGATCAATGAGTTTGCATCTTTCAGAGCAGAAGGGTCTCCAGGGATTTTCCTCCCAAGTGGTTTCCCTCTTACATATAGGGCAGATAATTTTCATATTATTTTGTCTCTCTAAAACCCGTCATTCCTTCAAATCCCCAAAAGTGCAATTAATATAATGCAGGTGTTGTGAAAAAATTTATTTTTCGATACCTTAGTGTACCTTGAACTGATGGTTTTGCGAATATTTTTATGCATAAAACGAAATGAAATATTTTAATAATCTCATCTCCACGAATCGTAGACAGTCTAATAAATTCTTGAACAATGTCTCCACTATTTGGATTCATGATTTTTATGCCACTCTCGCTTGGCTGTCCTTTAATAGCTTGCTCCTCAAGAATTTGCCCGTATATGAATCAAAGTTCATACTAACCTCTTCTGGAGTGCCTTCTGCGACAACTCTTCCACCTTCTTCTCCACCCTCGGGACCGAGGTCTATAATGTAGTCGGCTGATTTTATCACGTCGAGATTGTGCTCTATTATGAGAATTGTATTCCCTAAATCTATGAGCCTGTTAATCACATTGAGAAGCTTATAGATATCGACAGAATGAAGCCCTGTTGTGGGTTCATCGAGTAAATAAAGGGTTTTGCCCGTTGATCTTTTTCCGAGCTCCTTTGAGAGCCGCACCCTTTGTGCCTCACCTCCTGAGAGTGTTGATGCAGGCTGTCCGAGTTGTAAATATCCAAGCCCGACGTCTTCGAGAACCTCGAGTTTTTGTCTTATGAAAGGGATGGCAGAGAAAAATTGAAGTGCTTCTGATATAGTCATATCAAGCACCTCGGCAATATTCTTATCTTTATATCTAATATCGAGGGTTTCCTTGTTGTATCTTTTTCCCTTGCAAGTGTCGCAAGGTATATAAACGGGAGGAAGAAAGTGCATCTCTACCTTGATCAGTCCGTCTCCATGGCATGATTCGCATCGTCCACCTGATAGATTGAAGCTGAACCTCGAAGGGGCGTAGCCTCTTATCTTTGAATCAACCACCTTAGAAAATAAGTCTCTAATAAATGAAAAGACTCCTGTATAGGTTGCTGGATTAGATCTTGGAGTCTTTCCAAGAGGTGATTGGTCAACAGATATCACACGATCTATCTTATCTAATCCTGTAATTTCCCTATATTGACCCGGAATCAATTTGCTTCCATATATTTCTTTCAAGAGCGCCTTATAAAGTATTTCGAGTACGAGTGTGCTTTTGCCTGAACCCGAAACCCCTGTCACACATGCGAAAGTCCCAAGTGGAATATTGACATTGATATCCTTGAGATTAAATTCCTTAGCACCTATTATCCTTATAAAGCCTTTTGGCTTTCTTCTCATGAGCGGTGTGTCTATAGATACAGATCCACTGAGATATTTCCCTGTTATTGACCTTTCGTTTTTCTCTATCTCCTTAGGCGTTCCTGAGGCAACAACCCAGCCGCCATTTAGTCCTGCACCAGGCCCCATGTCTATAATATAATCAGCCCATCGTATCGTCTCTTCGTCATGTTCAACAATAATAACCGTATTACCTGCATCTCTTATGAGTGAAAGGTTTTCAAGGAGTTTTTTTGTGTCCCTCGGATGCATGCCGATAGTTGGTTCATCGAGTATATAGAGAACGCCCGTTAAGGAAGAACCAAGTTGTGTTGCAAGCCTTATCCTCTGTGACTCTCCACCTGCAAGTGTTAAAGATGACCTGTCAAGGGTGAGATAATCCAGCCCTACCTTTTCAAGGAAATTGAGTCTGTCTTTAACCTCCTTAAGAACACGAGATGCAATAGTCTGTTCCCTCTCAGTAAGTTTAAGATTTTTGATAAAAAACATTGCATCCCTAACAGACATTCTCGCAAATTCTCCTATATTTATGCCATGTATTTTTATGTTTAATGCCTCCCTTCGCAATCTCAGCCCATTACACAGCCTGCAAATTTTCTGGCCTTCAAGCTCAATAGATTCCTCTTTGAGGTTCTCAAAGCCAAGCCCTTTACATCTCGGACAAGCACCCTGCATGCTATTGAATGAGAAAAACATGGGACTTATCTCCGGATAGCTAATTCCACATTTTGGGCAGGCCATGCTTTTGGAAAAAAGGATATCCTTATCCTCATCAATTAAGTTTATTATTACAACATCAGAATAACCGAGGGCTGTTTCGATTGCATCCTTTAGCTGTCGATCAATGCCGAACTTTATAATAAGCCTATCTATAACAATCTCTATGGTATGGCGTTTTTGCTTCTTAAGGGAGATATCCTGCATCAGATCCATCATCCTGCCATCTATTCGTGCCCTTATGAACCCTTCTCTTCTCATCTGCTGAAGCTCTTTTCTGTATTCACCCTTTCTATCCCTGACTATAGGTGCAAGAACCTGCAGGCGAGTGCCCTGGGGTAAAGAGATGACAGATTTAATTATGTCTTCAGATTCCTGTCTTGATATTAGAGATCCACAATTATAACAGTATGGCCTGCCTATCCTTGTGTAAAGGACACGCATATAGTTGTATATCTCAGTGATAGTTCCAACAGTTGAGCGAGAACTTCTGATGACGGTCTTCTGGTCTATTGCAATAGATGGAGATAATCCCTCAATATAGTCCACATCGGGTTTTCGGAGTTGCTCAAGGAATTGCCTTGCATAAGCTGAAAGGCTTTCTACATATCGCCTCTGTCCTTCTGCATATATTGTATCGATAGCAAGGGATGATTTACCAGAACCTGATGGCCCTGTTATTACAGTTATTGAATCTCTTGGTATCGAAAGGTCGATACTTTTGAGATTATGCTCTCTTGCACCTTTTATTATTATAGAGTTCTGCATACTGCATGCAATCAGGAGTAAGTTTATCGGAACAATTTTTAATATAACATAGTTGCATAGAGCTTTTAAAAGTATCCCTGTCTTAAGGGAGCCGTGTGGAATTTACAAAAGATATTTCCTTTTCCAAAGTGATGTTGTAGTATATTCTTCATGAGAAGGATTTTTCTCCTGATATTTTTACTCTTCTTTCCAGCCATATCTTTTTCACAGCCTTCAATAGTATTTACTGCAGAAAGTTATGACCTGGGAACAGTACCTGAAGGTGATAAGATTGAACACACCTTCGATTTTAAAAACAACGGGAATGAAGCTCTCGAGATAAAAAGAATCGTTCCTTCCTGAGGTTGTGCTGCGGTGGTGGCTAGTTCAAGTCGCCTGAAGCCCGGGGAAGAAGGGAAAATTGTTGCGACAATAGATATAAAGGGGAGGGTAGGTTATATATCTAAGGCAGTCAGAGTATTTACTAATGACCCCCAAAAACCCTCGATTAACCTTGTGCTTAAAGCACTCATAAAAAAACAAGTAAAACCTTAAATCCTCAACTCAGAATCTCAATTTTCCCTTTCTTGACAACCTTATTTTATAAATGCAGTCTATACTTATGGATTATTCGTGGGTATCACTTTCTTTGATATCAGCCTTTACACTTGCAACAAGCGATGCCTTTACCAAGAGGGCCCTTACTTCAAATAACGAATACATTGTTGCATGGCTAAGGCTTATCTTTTCCCTGCCTTTATTGTTTGTCATCTTTTTGTTTATACCTATACCTGAGCTTGATAAAGAATTTTATTTCGCTTTTTTTCTTTCCCTCCCATTAGAAATATTATCGATAGTTTTGTACATAAAGGCATTGAGAATTTCGCCCTTGAGTCTTACCCTCCCATTCCTCGCTCTTACTCCTGTCTTTCTCATTTTTGTTTCCTATGTCATACTCGGTGAGAGAGTCTCCCTTTGGGGTGGTATGGGTATCCTTCTGATTGCATCAGGAAGCTATACTTTAAATATCAGCAAAATAAAGGAGGGCATATTTGAGCCGCTCAGGGCAATAACAAGAGAGAAGGGCTCTGTTTTTATGATAGCTGTCGCACTGATTTATAGTCTTACCTCATCTCTCGGCAAGATGGCTATAGGGCATTCTTCACCTTTATTTTTCGGGATAACTTATTATGTAGCCCTTACAGTCTTTTTTGCCCCAATTGCATTTCACAAAAACAATCAAATAAGAAGAAAAACTGCCCAGTCAGTCTTTCTGCCCGGAATCTTTTATTCTCTGATGGTCATATCTCATGTGGTTGCAATAAGCCTTGGAAAAGTGGCCTATGTGATATCCGTAAAAAGGATGAGTCTTGTTATAGGGGTATTATATGGATATTTCTTTTTCAGGGAAAAAAATATACGAGAGAGGCTTTTCGGCGCTATTCTGATGTTTATCGGATTTGTAATGGTTGTTTCAGCGTCTTGAAAATTGCTGTGCGAAAGCGGGTGAAACGTGCACAAGAAATATATAAGGGATAAAGATAAGTAAATAAAAAAAAATGATTTGATTTTTAAGATGTAATAATTTAGCTTATGCATAAAGTTATAGACCTTCTGAAGATTTAATTCCAATTTCAATAAGGGGGGAAATTATGAAAAGGGTGGTAGGTTCTATTTTTGTTTTAATTTCATTCTTTTGTGTGTTAACCCTTCCTGCTTTAGCCACTGACCAAGCTTCAGAGATCGAGCAACTTAAACAGGAAGTGAATAAGCTTCTCAAGCGAATAGAAGAGCTGGAGAGAAAGCAGACCGAGACAGAGATGAAGGCGAAAGAGGCAGAGAAAAAGACTACAGAGATTGAGGTGAAGGCGAAAGAGGCCGAGAAGATGGTGACAGAGGCGGAGAAAAAGGCTGAAAAGGCTGAGAAGAAATCACTAAAAGACCGTATAGAATTGGGCGGTGAACTTCGTGCCCGCATAGTGATAGACGAGAATGCTTCAACTCCAGGGGGCTTTTACGGTGATGGCCAACCCACTAAAGAGATCAAATTTAGAGATGAGACATCCTTTCCACTACGAATCAGGTTAAATGCCCATGCCGAGGTTGTCCCTGAGTGGGTTGATTTCTATGCCCGTCTCACTATGAACAAGCGCTGGGGTGCATATGATACTTCTGCTACAGATCCATTCAACAGACCCAACTCTTTTGAATCGAGTATCGGACATGATATGACTCCAAGGTTTGAGCAGGCATATATGACCATGACTATTCCTTATGTCAACGGTAAATGGTATATAGGACGACTCCCTGGATTGGACGGTGCGCCACAGAGGTCTGACCGGAGCCTTTTCCCAAGACTTTTTATAGACTCTGAGATTGATGGTACATTGATCAAATTGGATGCTCCAGAAACCGCTCTTGACACGGTAAATCTGCCATGGACAAACAGACTGTGGGGAAAAGCCAGCGAACCAGGAAAAGCTCCAGCCCTTAAACAGTATGAGGCAAAGGTAAATGACAAAACAGGGATTATTATTGGATACCTGAAATACAAGGAGAACAAACTGGTCTCCACAGATGACAAAGAAGCAAAAGCAGACTCTGATGCATTCCTCGCTCAAGCACAGATAAAGGTTGGGAAGGATACCGAAGTCATCTTTGATGGGCTGACTATGGATGACTGGCATATACCCAACACCTCTAATAAGAGCTATGTCCCTGATCTCGAGACTAATTATTTGTTGGGAGGAGCCTATGCTGACACGCAGCTCTTTGGATTCCAGGTTTATGGGGCTTACTATTATAGCCATTTCAGGATACCAGATTTCAGTTTTAAACCCGGTGGCACTGGAACTACAAAACTCGTTGAAAGTCAGGGGTTCCCGGGCCATATATGGTATGGTGGGTTCAACACAGGAGATCTGATTACTCGGAACATGCAACTGACTGTTGAGTTTGCAGATGGCAGTGATGCATGGATTAATCCCTTCAACTACCGCGGATTCAGGAGAAAAGGAACAGTATTACAACCGGCTAATAACTATTTTTTTGATCCTTCTGGTACGAGCACTGTTGTGGGATTTTATCCTTTTAATGCTCAGGTCTGGGACATCTACTATGATTACTACGCCTGGAAGAACGTGCGTTTCCGTTTAGGCTACTTGGACTTTATGTACACCAAACATGATATAAAGGAGGGCGAGACATATTCCATGTTAGGAAGCTCGAAATATAAGCATGATTGGTGGCCATACCTTGAGGTCAATATCTCGTTTTAGGAGATAGAGAAGTTTTCCCAAAGGCCGCCCTTCGGGCGGCCTTTTTCTTTTACGATTTTTAGCTAACCCAAATAACGCAGACATTATTCAAAAATTTATTTAACTTAAATTACTTGCTGATATGACATTTAGGCAGGGCATAGTATTTTCACTCGTTCTCGACACGATAAATCGTGTCTCCGAGGTGAATTCTGTTAGGAACAGAATTCAAAGCCGCTCAAATATTATGCCCTGCCCTCCTATTTGCATTACAAAAAAAATATACACTGCGTACAAAAATAAATTTTTTCACAACATCTGCACTATGTAAATGCATTTTTCGGGCTAAAGATTCTTTTACTGCTCCTGTAAGCTCTTACGTTTATTGCCTTTTTCTCATCCACAGATATTACTTTCAAATTAGTGCTATGATATAATTTTACGACGTGGACGTGAATGAAGATAGAGCTCATGTATTCATCAAGGGAAGGGTACAGGGTGTCTTTTACAGGGCATTTACGAGGGATATTGCGCAGACTCTCGGTTTAAAGGGTTGGGTAAGGAACCTATACGATGGCAGGGTTGAGGCAGTATTTGAAGGCAAAAAGGGGCTTATCGAACATGTTATTCAGAAGTGTTACGCAGGACCACCTGGCGCAAGGGTTACTAATATAGAGGTGAAATGGGAAGAATTTATAGGAGATCTGAAAGGATTTTCCATAAAATATTAACCCTGGTTAAGTAACTTATTGTGTAATTTCATTTATAGACCTGTCATTGCGAGGTCGAATCAACCGAAGCAATCCTTATGAGATTCCTCTTGGCCTTCGGCGGATCGGAATGACCCTGCGGGTCAGATTGCTTCTTTGGTCTTAATGACCTCCCCGCAATGGCGGCTTTATTGAACTTGCTAAGTGCTAAAAGAACTCAGAATTAAAAATCTTGCTATCATTGAAGACCTTACAGTCAGGTTCGAAGGAGGGCTCAATGTGCTCACGGGTGAGACAGGTGCTGGAAAGTCAATAATAGTGGATGCCCTTAGCCTTGCCCTAGGCAGCAGGGCCCAATCCGATCTGGTCAGGTCAGGTGAAAAGGAGGCAATTGTTCAGGCATATTTTGAGGTAGGGGAAGATAATATCCCCGATCTTGGCATTGATATATCTGAAGGTATTATTATGAGAAGGTCCATTTCTTCTTCAGGGAAAAGCAAGGCATACATAAATGACACAATGGTGAGTCTTCAGAGTCTTGCGGAAGTAGGGAGGTTTCTTGTTGATATTCACGGACAGCATGAACATCAGAGCCTAATGAATGTCGCTACACATGGAATCTTACTTGACTCATACGGAAAACTTCACGAGGATAGAGAGGCAGTAGGGTCTCTTTATAGCGAGGTTCAAGCACTCAGAAAGGAGAAAGATGATTTAAAACAAAAGGTGAAAGAGAGGGCACACAGGCTTGACCTTCTTAGGTTTCAGATTAGCGAAATAGAAGCCGCTTTTTTAAAGCCTGATGAGAAAGAAGCACTTATCGAAGAAAAAACAATTCTATCGAACCTGAGTAGATTAAAGGAATCAACAGAGAAGGCATATTCAATGCTTTATGATTCTGAGGGCTCCTGTACGGAAAAGCTTTCTTCTGTGATAAGTAAAATGAAAGAGATGTCCTCTATAGACCAGGGCATAACTGATACGTTGAATTTGCTCGAGTCTGCGCTTCCTTTCATTGAGGATGCGGCCATTTCTCTTAGGGGGTTGAAAGATAGATATGATCTCGAACCGGAGAGACTCGCTGGCATTGAAGAAAGGATCGAGTTAATTAAAGGACTCGAAAGGAAGTATGGCGAAGGGATAGAAGCCATCCTCAAGTATCGAGACGAGGCAGAGAGTGAACTCAAAGGACTTGAGCTTACAGATGAAAGACTTGACTCAGTGGAGGATGAACTGAGAGAAAAGGAAGGTATACTTATGAAATCTGCCCTCTCCCTCTCGGAAAAGAGGAAAAAGGTGGCTAAGAAAATCGAAGAGCTTGTCGAAAAAGAACTAAAGGAGCTTGCCTTCCGAAATGCGGAGTTTATGATAGACATAAAGCAGGAACACATTACTTTTACAGGCATTGACAGGGTTGAGTTTATGTTTTCTGCAAACCCAGGGGAACAGCCGAAACCACTTTTAAAAATCGCATCCGGTGGTGAGCTCTCGCGGGTCATGCTTGCGTTGAAGAATATCCTTGCGGGTGTCGACAATCTACCTGTCCTCATTTTTGATGAGGTTGATGCAGGAATCGGTGGAAGGACTGCAGAGAGTGTGGGGAGGAGGCTAAAGAAAATATCTAATAATCATCAGGTGATATGTACAACTCATCTGCCACAGATTGCTTCTCTGGGAGATTTTCATCTAAGGATTGAAAAGAAACAGAGAGATGAAAGGGTATATGTAGAGGTAAGAGAACTTTCAGACAGGGAAAGGATGGATGAAATAGCTCGTATGCTGAGTGGTAAGATCACCGATATCTCTCTCAAGCATGCACAGGAATTACTTATGAGCACTAAATCCTAAAACAAGAGACAAGAAAGACTGTCTCAGAATTTTATAATCTACAGATTATTAATATGGCAATCGCAGGTTCCATACAAATTAAAGGTTTTTTCGTTTACGCCTCGAAAGGTTTTACTGGAAGGTGTCGTATAAAAATTCTTCACCAGCCTTTCTTGTCTAAGCCATTGGTAGGGACTAAATGAAAGGCATGATCATAATACACAGGGAGCTATGTAAAGGATGCACTTTTTGTGTGGATGCCTGCCCACTGGGTGTTATAACTATTGAGGATAGATTCAATGAAAAGGGCTTTTTCCCCGCTCATCCTGAATTTCCGGAAAAATGTACAGGCTGTGCTATATGTGCTCAGATGTGTCCCGAGATAGCAATAGAGGTCTATAGAGAAGAAGAAAATGAGTAAAGGGTTAGCTATAGGCATCGATCTCGGTGGTACAAATATTAAAGGGGCGTTAGTTACCAGGGATGGCGAGATTGTTCGTAAAATGAAAGAGCCGACATCAGAAGAGATACTCAAATCAATCCTTGGAATAATAGACAGTCTTTTTTCTGAGAATATCGCAGGTATAGGCCTTGGTGTAGCAGGACTTGTTGACAGGAAAGGCGGCAGAATGGCTGTATCTCCAAATATACCCCGCATAGAAAAGATTAACCTTATTGATGGAATAAGGGAAAAATTCAATATCCCTGTGTTCATTGAGAATGATGCAAATGCTGCAGCATTAGGAGAAAATTGGGTTGGTGCTGGGAGGGGCTTCTCAAGCTTTGTTCTTTTTACCCTCGGCACAGGTATTGGAGGTGGAATAATACAGAACAAGAAACTTCTCAGCGTAGCTGCAGAAATAGGGCATATGACAATAAGTATGGATGGTGAAAAGTGTCACTGCGGTAATTCTGGATGTCTCGAGTCCTATGCATCTGCGAGGGCTATAATCTCAAGAACATTATCTGCTCTCGAGAAAGGCAGAGAAAGCATACTAAGACAATTTCGTGGAGGAAACATTCACGATCTGACAGCAGAGGATATCTACAGAGCAGCCCTTGAAGGAGACAATCTCGCAAGGGAGGTATTTAAGGAAGGGGGAAGGTTTCTTGGCATCGGAATTGCGAATATTATAAACATCATGAGCCCAGAGGCAATTATACTTGCTGGTGGCCTTGCAAGTGCATGGGATATATATATCCAAGAGGCGATAAAGGAAGCATCGAAAAGAGCCTTTAAAGAACTCTTTGGCGCGGTAAAGATCATTCCCTCGTTATTCGGAGATGATGCAGGAGTTATTGGTTCTGCAGGTCTTGTTTTCCAGAGTAATGATAGATGAAGTAAATTCAGTATTAAAGGAGGAACCTGAGTGGCTGATAGAAAAAGACTTATAAAAGAATATGTTGAGGCAATAATAACCGCCCTGTTACTTGCTCTCTTTATAAGGGCTTATATTGTACAGGCATTTAAAATACCCTCTGGCTCAATGATCCCTACGCTCCTTGTTGGTGACCATATACTCGTTACTAAATTCATATATGGAACAAAGATTCCCTTTTCAGATAAACGTTTTTTAATACTAAAGCATCCGGAAAAAGGAGATATTATAGTTTTTAAGTATCCGGAAGACCCTAAAAAGGACTTTATAAAAAGGGTTATTGCTACAGAGGGCGACGTTTTAGAGGAGAGGAATAAAGTGATTTATATAAACGGGAAAGGGGTTGAAGAACCTTATGCATATCATTCTGATAACATAATCAGGCATGGGGGTAATGACCCAAGGGATAATTTCGGTCCTATAATCGTACCTAAGAATAAGATATTTGTTATGGGTGATAATCGTGACCAGAGTTATGATAGCAGATACTGGGGGTTTGTTGATCTAAAGGCTGTCGTAGGCGAGGCCCTCATTATCTATTGGTCTTGGAATCCTAAAAATTGGCCTAGGTTTAATAGGATAGGGAGGTTAGTAAAATGAAAAAGACATTATTTTGGCTTTTAATTCTTGCATTACTTATATACTCGGGCATTAAGTTTGGTACACCGTACTACCGATATTGGGCATTTAAGGCGGATGCAAAAGAAATTGTAAAGGTTCCCTTAGAAAATGAGGAGGAGGCAAAAAACAAGATATTTGAAAGGGCAAAGGAATTGAAGATACCTATAAATATGGAAGATATAGAAATTTCAAGGAACGAGAAGATTATGAGGGTCAGGACATCATGGTTTGAGGTTGTTGATTTAGGTGGTCTATATCAAAAAACTCTCAAGTTCAGCGTTGATACAGGGGAGTAAATGTTTACCGGAATCATCGTAGAAATGGGTGAAATAACGGCCATGGAGAGAAAGGGAGGCGTTGTCCAACTTTCATTGAATTCGAGGGAGGTCATAAAGGATGCGAGAATAGGTGACAGCATATGTGTGAATGGTACATGTCTTACTATAGTTGAAATAAAGGGCAATACCATGAGATTCGATCTTTCTGATGAAACCATAAAGTCTACAAACTTAGGACGGCTGAAACCTGGCGACCATGTTAACCTCGAGCCCTCTCTAGGTCCTGCCTCAAGGCTTGGGGGGCACTTTGTTTCGGGGCATGTGGATGATATAGGCAGGATTAGCTCAAAGATAGGGGTAGGAGATGTCTTCAAGATAGAAGTAGAGTCACCTAAAAAGATCATTGATTTTCTTGTAGAGAAAGGCTCTGTTGCTATAGATGGAATAAGTCTTACTGTTATTGATATACTAAAAAATAGCTTCACTGCAGTGATTATTCCGCATACAGCAAGGCTTACAACGTTGGGATTCAAAGGTCCTGGCGATACAGTGAATATAGAGGTAGATATCATCGGTAAGTACGTCGCTAAGTTTTTAAATAAAGAAATAGACAAAGAAACAAGATTTATAAAGAAATTGACAGAAGAGGGATTCATTAAGTAAAAGAGGTCAACCCAAATAATGCACTTTTTGGCTCAGGGGGCCGAGAGGAATGAGAAATGGAAAAGTATAAATTCAATATGATTGACGAAGCCATAGATGATATTGCGAAGGGCAAAATGGTTATCCTCGTTGATGATGAAGACAGGGAGAATGAGGGTGATCTGTGCATGGCAGCAGAGAAGGTAACCCCGGAGGCGATCAATTTTATGGCAAGGTATGGTAGGGGACTGGTCTGTCTTTCTCTATCCTCAGAACGGGTAGAAGAACTAAAACTCCCGATGATGACAGCTGAGAATACCTCAACCTTCTCTACTGCTTTTACAGTTTCGATAGAGGCAAAAAGAGGCGTCACAACAGGAATCTCAGCAGCAGACAGGGCAACAACAATACGGACTGCTATCGATCCGAAAACTAAGTCAGAGGACCTTGCAAGACCCGGGCATGTTTTTCCTCTAAAGGCAAGGCCAGGAGGTGTACTTCAAAGGGCAGGACAGACAGAAGGATCAGTTGATTTAGCAAGGCTTTCAGGGCTATATCCAGCAGGTGTTATCTGTGAAATAATGAATGACGATGGAACAATGGCAAGGGTACCTGAACTTATAGAATTTGCAAAAGGACATAATCTCAAGGTAGTGACTATAAAAGATCTTATCAGATACAGGATGAGGACTGAGTTATTTGTAAAAAGACTCGTAACAGTCAAGATGCCCACAGAATATGGCGGGGAGTTTAATGCAATTGCTTATACCAGTGATATAGATAGCAACGTGCATATTGCCCTTGTTAAGGGAGAAATCAAACCGGAAGACGATGTCCTCGTCAGGGTACATTCTCAGTGCCTTACAGGAGAGGTTTTCGGTTCAAGGAGATGCGATTGTGGAGAACAGTTACATAGAGCAATGGAGATGATTAAGAAAGAAGGCAAAGGAGTTATCCTTTATATAAGACAGGAAGGCAGAGGCATTGGCCTGATAAACAAGCTAAAAGCATATGAACTACAGGATAAAGGTCTTGATACAGTTGAGGCAAACTTAAAGCTTGGTTTTAGGCCTGACCTCAGAGACTATGGAATAGGTGCACAGATACTCGTTGATCTTGGTGTGAGAAATATGAGGCTTATGACTAATAACCCCCGAAAGATAGTAGGCCTTGAGGGCTATGGGCTAAAAGTGGTGGAAAGAGTCTCTATCGAGGCAAATCCACACGAAAAAAATATCATATATCTCAAGACAAAGAAGAAAAAGTTAGGGCATATACTTAATAATGTTTAGATTCACACTAACCCAAATAATGCAGACATTGTTCAAAAATTTATTTAACTCGATAATTTATAACCTATGAAATTTAGGCAGGACATAGTATTCTCGCTCATTCTCGGTCGTATCGACCTCCGAGGTGAATTCTGTCTTCGACAGAATTCAAAGCCGCTCAAATACTATGCCCTGCCTATCTCTATCGGGATATGCATAATGTATACTAAGGTATCAAAAAATAAATTTTTTCACAACGTCTACATCTTTTCGCAGTATTTGGGCTGAGCAATAACAAGTAACAATTGTCTGTGGGATTTTTACAAAGATAACCGAATTTCTTGGCTGTCATTTGCTTGAGAGGGGGTTTAGAGCAGATAATGCCAGTGGTTTTCAATCTTATCATTACTGAAGGCGAAAAAAAGGATGAGGTGTATCCTGTTATAAAGTTCCCTTTCAGGATCGGGAGGATGCCTGATAATGACATAGTGTTCAATGATAAAAGAGTTTCCAGATACCACTCTGAGATAGTTTTAAAGGATGACGTTTATATTATTGAGGATCTTGGCAGCCGGAACGGCACAATAGTAAATGCTGTAAAAGTTACCAGTACAAAGCTTAAACTTGGTGATAGAATTACTATCGGTGAAAATACCCTCCTTTTTGATTCTGAATCTGAAAAAGAAGACATATTCTCTGAAGAAGACAAATCTGATGTCACTACTATAAAACCCGCAAAAGCTATTTTGAAAGATGTAATAGAGGAAAGCGTTGAGGACTCTTCTGTTGACATCCTTAAGAGACGAACTGAGATACTCAACGCCCTTTACCAGATAAGTAGAAGTATTTTAAAAGAATTCGAGGTTGGGAATATATTTAATCTGATCGCTGAGGCGATTCTCAGGAATATAGGTGCTGAAAGAGTATATATTCTCGCGAAAGATAAGGATTCAAAATCTATAAAACCTGTGTTTATGGTAGACATCCATACAAGGATCGGGCAGTATTTAATTGATGCCAAGTTAGTAACCAAAACCCAAATACAAGAGGCCCTTTCCTTACAGAAAAAGGAAGGAGGAAGGCTTGGGTCAAAACTTGTAAAACTTGGTTACATTACGGAAGAAAAATTGGACTCTTTTCTAAGTAAACAGTCAAGTAAAAAGGATAAATTGATGCTCAGCAGGACAGTGATTAACAGGGTTATGGATGAGGAGATATCCCTATTGGTGGCTGATGCAAAACGAGATTCAAGGTTTAAGCAAGCCGAAAGCATTTTTCTCTATGGTATTCGTTCTGCAATGTGTGTTACCCTGCTTGGTGCAGAAACCTTGGCAGGG
>CAZXCW010000018.1:0-21935 GCA_964639385.1 uncultured Nitrospiraceae bacterium | reverse complement strand
TTGGAGAGGTAAGAAACAGCACGGGGATAGCAACATTAGTCTCACTTTTTTTGGTGGGTATTATCCTATTTGCAGGTCTTGGAAGGTCTGGTCGCTTAGTTTTTGCGAGCCTTACGACCCTTATTATAGGGCTTATCTGGACCACGGGCTTTGCGCTTGTAGTTATCGGCAGTCTCAATCTTATTTCTATCACCTTTGCAGTGCTTTTTATAGGTCTCGGCATAGATTACAGCATTCAATTTTGCCTAAGATATCGGGAGCTGATTCTATCCGGGTACAGGCATCTCGACGGGATTATATCTACTGCAAAAGGTGTCGGAAGGAGTCTTTTCCTTAGTTGCATAGCCACGTCAATAGGTTTTTATTCCTTTGTGCCTACTGCTTATTCAGGAGTTGCTGAACTCGGTCTGATATCCGGCACGGGTATGTTTATCAGTTTTTTTGCAAACCTTACGGTACTTCCGGCGTTGTTGACTTTACTTCCAATAAAAAGCAGCAAAGATTTACCTCTCTCGCCAGGGAAAACGCTCTTAGCCATTCCGTATAAATATTCTGGAGCTATTCGCATCGGCGCCCTTATACTGGCATTTGGAGCGGCTATACTGGTTCCCAGAGTTTTTTTCGACTACAACCCCTTGAATCTTTATAACAAGAAATCAGAGTCCATTATTGCAATAAAGGAACTTTTCAAAAATCCTGAAACCCAGCCATGGACGATCTCTATACTCACGAAGAATAAAAAGGATGCAGAAAAACTTGCCGAAAGATTGAGAAAGCTTAAAGATGTAAAGACGGCTGTAACAATCTCTGATCTCGTACCTGAAAATCAGTCTGAAAAGCTCAGCATTATTTCAGATATGGCCCTTTTTATGCCACCAATGTTGAAAGGTCTTACAATAGAACATCTAAACCATAAGCAGAGAATCAAGGCCCTGAATAGTTTTGAAGGGGCACTAAAGAAATCACTCCATTCATCTACTGAAGCAGCTAATCCTTCTTTCCAGCATTTGTATGCAAGTATTCAGCGGTTTAAAGCTTTTCTTGTAAAGCAGGATAAAGCTGACAGTGCATTTGCAGCACTGGAGAAAGGTCTGTTAACGAACTTACCAGCTCTATTTAGCAGACTCGAAACTTTACTTAAAGCGAATGCTTTTAAAGAAAAAGATTTGCCGCATCAATTGGTAGATCAGTATGTATCAGTTGATGGACGCTATCGTGTCCAGGTTTTTCCCCGGGAAAACATTATGAATGTGGATGCCCTTGGGCATTTTGTTAGAGCTGTACGTGCCGTTGCTCCCAATGCTACTGACGCCCCTGTATCAATCTATGAATCGGGCAGGGCCATCGTTTCATCTTTTAGGCAGGCTGCACTATCTGCCTTGGTCGTTATTACTCTCCTTTTGTTAGTTACAATGAGGAATCTATATGTGACGGCACTCATCCTTATACCCCTCATATTTGGAATGCTTTTGACAGCAGCGGCTTCTGTCCTGCTTTATATTCCCTTAAATTTTGCGAATGTAATCGTTGTGCCGCTTTTATTGGGTGTAGGGGTTCACAGTGGTATCATTTTTATCCTTCGTTATCAAACAGAACCTCCGCCAAATGGAAATATGCTGAGAACCAGCACAGCCCGTGCCATACTGGTCAGCACACTAACTACGATGATCAGCACCGGCAGCCTTTCTTTTTCACCTCACAGAGGGATATCGAGTATGGGAATACTTCTCACTATCTGTTTCGGTTTTCTAATTCTCGGTATACTTGTTTTATTGCCGGCCTTGCTTAAACTCTTCAAAGGCCGCTAAGAGGTCTATAAAAAAAGCTGGACCTCTTTATGGCTATTTGAGCTCACAAAGGTGCAATATTGACTCCCTCCAAATAAATGTGCATTATTCGGGTTAAGGATTGAAGATTAAGGTTTTTCTTCTTTTACGAAATTCATGAACTTTTGTAGGATAAATACCCACGAAAAACTTGACAAAATCTTACAAAAAAATCAGACTAAGTCGGATATTTTTTTTGTAATTTCTGCTGTACCTTAAGCTTGTGAATGAATACGAAACATATGAGCGGGAAGTATGTAGTTATTGTTGCAGATGATTTAGGTCGAACTTCATCTGTCAACTATGCTATTGCCGAGGCTCATGACAAGGGAATTGTTACAGCTGCAAGCCTCATGGCAGGTGGGGAGGCCTTCCAGGAGGCAGTACAAATTGCAGTCATGCGGCGTGAACTCTCTGTGGGACTGCACGTAACCCTCTGTGACGGCCGTTCTGTTCTCTCACATTCTCGCATACCGGATTTGACTAGCCCGGATGGCTATCTGGAGAGAAGGGCGGCAATAGCCTGGGTGCGCTATTCGAGACGCTCTCTTCTTTCACAGATCGAGGCTGAAGTGGAAGCACAGTTTGACCGCCTGGAAGAATCTGGTATTCGTCCCACTCACGTAGATAGTCATCATCACCTTCATATGCATCCAGTTATCTTCAAGATACTCTGTCAACAGGCTTCGCGGAGAGGAGTTGATTGGATTCGGCTTCCGCAAGAATCTTTATCAGTAGTTCACAGTTTGCGCTCCCCTTTGCGTGGAATCATGCCTTTTATCGAATGGGCAGTATTCGGAATTCTCGGAGAATACAATTTGAAGACTGCCCAAAAATATAGAATAAATGTCGCCTGTCGAGTCTATGGTCTTTCAAGAACAGGAAATGTTGATGAGAAATACCTTCTTGATATTTTGAGTCTTACACGGGGTTCTTTCAATGAAATCTTTACTCATCCAGACGTTGCTACAGAGTCCGGTCGACATGAACTAAAAGCCCTCACATCAATTAAGGTGCGCAATCTATTAACCTTTCGTGGTATAAGGCTGGTTGGTTACAGGGAACTCTCTGGACGCGCTCTGATTTTTAACCCTGTATAGAATAGCGTATAAAAATGTTATTATATGTCATTAAAAAAATCGCAATTTTTACTTTTCAGCTATGATAGACAGTTTTGCATTGACAAAGGCGTGAGAGTCTGATAATTTTTTAGCGAAATGGCTATTACATTAGGAGACGAGAGTAACACACTTTTTAGGCAGTCTCTCAGGGCTGAACCTCGGACTTTGCCAATAGAGCCGAAAAACAAATCTTTATTTATCTCTATGCCCTTAAGTTTAATCGGCTGGGTATGGGAAGCCTTAAGAAAAACGCAGTCATATTATTTGGACCAGCAACATGAGCATGGCTACTGGTGGTATGAGCTTGAATCCAATGTAACGATAACAGCGGAATATTTAATGTTCCTTCATTTTTTAGGCCTAAAGGACGGAGAACGGGATAGAAAGATAGTAGATCATATCCTGAGAAACCAGAGGTCTGACGGGACATGGGCAATATACTGGGGAGGTAAAGGAGACCTTAATACTACAATTGAAGCATATTTTGCTCTGAAACTTGCGGGGTTTTCAGCCGATGATTTGCCTATGCGAAAGGCCAGGGAGTTCATCCTTGAAAAGGGGGGTCTGGAAGCCTCAAGAGTTTTTACGAAGATATACCTTGCCCTTTTCGGCGAATTTGACTGGAAGGCCATTCCTTCAATTCCAGTTGAGATGAGCCTTCTTCCTACGTGGTTTCCTATTAACATATATAATTTTTCAAGCTGGGCAAGATCAACTATCGTACCTCTTTCAATAGTTCTTGAACTCAAACCAGTCAGGCCATTACCTGAAAGTGCGAGAGTTAGAGAGTTATATAAAGAACCTCATAAATTACCACCTATTACAACAAAGAAACTATCACCTCTTTCGTGGAGAAGGTTGTTTATTGTACTGGACAGGCTGATAAAGGCCACAGAGGTTTTCTATATAAAACCATTGAGGACAAAGGCTCTGAAGAAAACTGAAAAATGGATCTTAGCACATCAAGATCCAAGTGGCGACTGGGGAGGAATACAGCCGGCGATGATTAACTCAATCCTTGCCCTTGCAGCTATGGGCTACGATATAACATGTGAGCCGATAAAAAAGGGGCTTGAAGCACTTAAAAGGTTTACCATTGAGAATGAAGAGGAAATTGTCCTTCAATCATGCATCTCTCCCTTATGGGATACTGCTCTGACTTCTCTATCACTGCTTTATTCGGGAATTGAAAAAGATCATCCTTCCATTATAAAAGCGAGTAGATGGTTGGCCTCCAAGCAGATTTTTCAGAAGGGTGACTGGAGCATTAAGAGGCCTGGTCTTAAACCCGGTGGCTGGGCTTTTGAATTTGAAAATAACTGGTACCCGGATGTAGACGATACTGCTGTGGTTTTGATGCTCCTTTACAGATATTCGGATCAGGTATTTATTAAACATGAACATCTGGAGAGCGGCCTCCATTGGGTTCTTGGTATGCAGGGAAAAGATGGTGGATGGGGTGCCTTTGATGCAGACAACAACATGAGGATATTAAATCAGCTGCCCTTTGGAGACCTGGAGGCAATGATAGACCCCAGCACCCCTGACATCACAGGAAGAGTTCTTGAACTCCTTGGGTCGATAGGCTATGAAATGTCGAATGATACAGTCAAAAGGGCTATAGAATTTCTTAAGAGGAAGCAGGAAGAAGACGGTTCTTGGTGGGGAAGGTGGGGTGTGAATTACATTTATGGTACAAGCACAGTACTCGTTGGACTTGGTTCCGTTGGTGAAGATATGTCCAGGCCATACGTAAAAAAGGCAGTCAGATGGTTAAAGGCAAATCAGAATCTCGATGGTGGATGGGGTGAGTCTTGTGAATCCTATGAAGACCCAACATTAAAATGTAGTGGAGAAAGTACGCCTTCACAGACAGCATGGGCAATTCTGGCCTTAATCTCCGCTGGAGAAGTTGCTTGTGAAGAAGTGATAAAAGGGGTAACATATCTCCTTGAAACTCAGAAGAGTGATGGAACGTGGGATGAGAAAAGTTTTACAGGCACAGGATTTCCTAAGTATTTCTTTTTAAGATACGACAATTACAGAAATTGCTTCCCATTAATGGCCCTCGGCAAGTTTCTTTCTGAAATTCATAGAAGCCGAAATCAATAAATGAAGACACTTGTCACAGGAGCCACAGGTTTCATTGGATATCATGTGGCTAAGCTTTTGAAAGAGATGGGCTTTCTGGTCAGTGCTCTCGTACGAGAAGAGAGCGATCTATCTGCGCTAAAAAATCTGGGTATAGAACTGATAAGGGGAGATGTGAGAGATTTCGACTCTGTATGCGAAGCACTAAAAGGGTGCCAGCAACTATATCATCTTGCAGCAGACTACAGGCTCTGGGTTCCTGACCCAAAAACTATGTATGACATCAACGTTCAGGGTACAAAGAATGTAATGCAGGCTGCACTAAAGCTTGACATAGAAAAGGTCGTTTATACAAGCACTGTAGGAACACTGACGGCAAGTTCAAACGGAAAGCCTTCGGATGAGGAGTTATTGGCCACTATAAAGGAAATGGTAGGCCATTACAAGAAATCTAAATTTATTGCTGAACAAGAGGTATATAATTTTATCGGAAAGGGTGTCCCGGTTGTTATTGTCAATCCCTCAACGCCAATTGGACCCATGGACAGAAAACCTACACCCACAGGAAAGATGATAGTCGATTTCCTCAATGGAAGGATTCCGGCATATCTGGATACAGGGCTGAATTTTGTCGATGTGGAAGATGTCGCAGCAGGTCACTGGCTTGCATCTCGTCATGGAAGGATTGGTCAGAGATACATACTGGGCAATAAAAACATTACACTGATGGAGTTTTTTGGTTCTCTTGCCAGTGTAGCAGGCGAAAAACCTCCGAAATTACGGCTTCCATATCTACCAATATTGTTTGCCGCTTATATTGATGAAGCATTCTCGAAGTTGGTGACTAAAAGGCATCCCAGGATTCCTTTAACAGGAGTAAAGATGGCACGGAAATATATGTATTTTGACTGCACAAAAGCTGTAAGGGAATTGAAAATGCCCCAGACTCCTGTTGAAGGCGCAATGGGAAGGGCGATAGACTGGTTTAGGAGCAATGGGTATATAAATGTCCGAAACAAATGCAGACTATCTGACTAAGCCTAAAGATAGAAAACTTGGAGATGAATGGACAGACTGGGAGGGCGACCCTTGCCTCCTGGAAGCTGAAATAGATGAGAATCTGATTACTTTTCTCGCACTGGCTGCTGGCATTCTGTTCGTATTGATTGCACTTTTTCCGCTGGGTTGGTATCTCATAAAACCAAGAATCGTGCAGATTAGTCCTTTTGCTGCAAACCTGATCGGATGGTCTGTCATCGGGTTTAGCACTATTTTTTTAATCTTAGTTTTAGTAGAATGTATTTCACTTCTAAGATTCAGAAAATCCTTATTCCCGTATAGATTGATAGAAAAATTTCTTCTCTTCTTGCTTCCAAAAACTGTCTGGCTTGGAGCGAAGTTCGGAATAAGCAAGGACAGGGTAGGTAATTCGTTTATTAAGGTGAATAATTTTATAACAAAGAGCTATGCGGATAAGTTAAATCCGGACAGGCTTTTGGTCCTTCTACCGAGATGTTTAACAAAGGAAGCAAGAAGTCATATAATTAATAGACTAAATGGAGATGCCTTTAAAATACTTACTGCAGGCGGAGGTGAAGAGGCCAGGAAAGCGATTAGGCAGTATCAACCCACTTTAATATTGGCCCTTGCCTGTGAAAGAGATCTGATGAGCGGAATCAAGGATGTAGCAGAAAAGATACCTGTACTTGCCGTACCTAATAAAAGGCCAGAAGGTCCATGTAAAAATACCCATGTCTCCCTGAGAGAGTTGGAGGAGGCCTTAAAATTTATAACAGAGAGGAAAAACAGAAAGCCTTGACTTGTTTTTGGGTATATCTTCTATGCGTTTTCCATTAAGTCTCCATTTGTCGTTGACGTGGTTTTTTATCAAGAATGGCCTTGAAGGAAGGAAAAGGTTCCCGCTGGTATTGATGCTTGAGCCCACACTTCGATGCAATCTTGCATGCACAGGCTGCGACAGAATAAGACTGTATAACAAGGAAAAGCCTGATGACCTTACCCTCGAGCAGTGCATAGATGCAGCAATAACATCAGGAGCTCCTGTTGTAACTGTTACAGGAGGAGAGCCCCTTTTATATCAAAAATTGAAGCCACTTATTGAAGGACTTTTAAGGTTGAAAAGACATGTATACCTCTGTACAAACGGCCTTCTCGCAGAATCTTTTGTAGAGGAATTCAGGCCTAAGCCAAGGCTTACCCTAAACTTCCATCTGGATGGGATGGAGGAGACCCACGACAGTATGACAAACAAAGCCGGCACATTCAAAAACGCCATAGAAGTAATAAAAAAAGCGAAACAGAGGGGTTTCAAGGTGAGCACAAATACTTCTGTTTTCAAAAACTCGGATATAAAGGAGTTAGAAGGGTTATTTGAACTCTTAAAAAGTATAGGTGTGGATGGAATCCTTATTTCTCCAGCCTTCAACTATGAAAGAGTGAAAGACAATATCTTTCTCAGCAGGGATGAAATCAGAGAAAGGTTTAGTCAAATGACGAATTTGTTCGGCAGATTTCCTTTCATCAGCTCACCAATCTATGTGGAGTTTTTAAAAGGAAAAAGACAGATGCATTGTACACCATGGGGCAATCCAACACGCAATCCTCTGGGGTGGAAATCTCCGTGTTATCTCATAACCGATACCTATTACAAATCTTTTAGAGAGCTGATGGAAAAGACACCATGGGACCGATATGAAGCAGGAATTGACTCAAGGTGCAAAAACTGCATGGTTCACAGTGGCTATGAAGCAACAGTAATGAGGACTGCCTTTTCGAATCCAAAGGACCTTCTGAAGCTCGCCCTTTGGAACCTGAAAAAGTCTTGACAGAATCCCTTTTTTCACAGATTTTAAATACGATTATTTTGAGGCCATATGTCTTTATCTTTCTCCTGATATATTTTCTTGGCTGCTCAATGCATTTCGGTATGAAAAGGGCTTTTCTTTTTGGGATAGCAGGCTATTTTATGGCGTTGCTGTCAGAATACTCTTCTATTCACAACGGCGTTCCCTATGGATACTATTATTATATTGAGCAGACAAGGGGAAAAGAAATATGGATCCTTGGTGTCCCATTTATGGATTCGATAAGTTATGTATTTCTTGCCTATGCAAGCTATTCAATGGCTCTTACAGTCATTTCACCGATTTTGGTTTCAAGAGGAACTCTTTACCTTCTTGAGACAAGAAGGATCAGGAATTCGATATATGCAAGGATTCTTGGTGCAATCTTTTTCGTCTACCTTGACATAATAATAGACCCTGTTACGTTATTGGGTAATAGATGGTTTCTTGGTCAGATATACAGATACCCAGAGAAAGGTATCTATTTCGGTGTTCCGATTTCAAATTTCATTGGATGGTTTGTAGTAGGATTTTTATTGATCTATGCATTACAGAAAATAGACAGTTTTCTCCATGTCAGAAAGACGGTAGATCGATTTGGTTATAAGTACCCCTGGAGATACCTTATAGGTCCTGCCCTTTACTTTGCTGTACTGGTCTTCAATATATCCGTAACCTTCTTTATTCGTGAATATAACCTTGGGTGGGTTGGGGTTTTTATCATCCTCCTGCCATCCTTTTTACTTTACTCCATAATAAAATTAAAACTCTCCTCCGGGAACACTGACAAGGTATTGGGGGCTCATCTCAGGGATTTCCCATATGTGGTAATTCCAAGGTCCCAGCCTACAGAAGACATTCAGTTGCAAAACTGATCCTAATTCCTCTCGAGAGCTGGTAGGTGGCTGAAAATGGAGTGTTGGGTTGACCCCGATGATTATTATATTCTATGATTAACCCGATAAATACATTTACATAATGCAGATGTTGTGGAAAAATTTATTTTTCGATACCTTAGTGTACATTTAACTGATGGTTATTGGAATATTTTCATGGAAAATAACCAATAAAGATATTCCCAATAAATCATCTCTAACGAGTCGTAGACGAGTTAAATAAATTTTTGAACAACGTCTGCATTATTTGGGCATTCTATATAGTAAGGACTACAGAACAGAAGAAGAGAAGATGGCATCATGTTCCAATCAATTTGAATGGCAGGAATATCTAAAAACTGTCTGAAGTCTATGGATAGAGGAGCGGTGGCTTAATAAACTTATGCAAATGAGGAGATATCATTATGTCAGATACAAAATCTCGACATCTGCAACGGACTGCCAATGCCCATTGGCCTTTCGATTTTCGGTTTGGAATACATTGCAAATATGTATCCCTGAGACTTGCTCAACGGAGCTTCCATCGGATCGTCAGAGATGAGGCATTTGCGCCCTCAAGAAAGCGACCTGCCGTCAGTTCAGCCCATTGCCTTTTGGGACAGCGTAAAACGAAAGTTAGCCCCGCTCGAGTTTGACGATCTGCTTGCAATAGCGATGCGCCGAACGGGTCTCAAGGACCTCGGTGCCCCCTCATGCGAGGACGCGTTGCGGGTTCTCATCGATGCCTGTAATGCCGAGGCCGGTCTCAGCTTTTTTGGCCAGTTTGCCGCTCGTCAGCATCTGCTCGACCTGCTCGAAACCCGGTTGAGACTCGTCAGCTACTGGCTACAGACAACGGAGATCCAGAAACAGCCAATTGATCGGCCGCTCTTCATTAGCGGTATGCCAAGAAGCGGCTCTACATTCCTTCACAACCTGTTCGCACAAGATCCTGGCAATCGTGTACCGCGGACATGGGAGGTGATGTTTCCGCTCCCGCCCCCAACGCGCAAAGCGTTCGATTCTGACCAACGCATCACAAAAGCGGAGAATCGGCTCAGATGGTTGCGCTTGACCAAGCCTGCAATAGTGAAAGTCCATCCACTCGGTGCCCGCCTCCCACAGGAATGCATCGCCATCACGAGCTATTCTTTTCAATCAGACGAGTTTCTCTGTATGTTTCGTATCCCCTCTTACGAGAGTTGGCTGAGGAACCATGACGCGGTCCCAGCTTACAGGTTTCACCGGTCTTTCCTCAAGCACCTGCAGTGGCTCTGTCCAGGGGAGCGGTGGGTGCTGAAGGCGCCCGATCATGTCCATGCACTTTCAGCGCTCTTCGAAATATACCCCGATGCCCGCATCATTTTCCTGCACCGTGACCCTTTGAAGGTGTTGGGGTCTATAGCCAGCCTCACGAAGCTACTGTGGAGTGCGTTTAGCCGTCACATCGATCCTTGCCAGGTGGGAACCTACGAAACTCGCATCCTATCCGATACGGTTCTGAAAATCATGGAGTTCCAGGATCGCCATCCACCATTGGCAGACCGGTTCATCGACGTTAAATATCTGGATCTGGTTCGCGACCCGATAGCGACTGTTAGGCGCATATATAATCGTTTCGGTCTTACCCTTTCTGTTAACGCGGAGGCTTCTATGTGTGCCTTTCTAAAGGGTAGACTCAACAAGAGGCGCACAAGGCACGTCTACCGCCTTGTTGACTTTGGACTTGATCCGAGCCAGGAAGGGCTCCGCTTTGCTGCTTATTGCGAGCGCTTTGCTATCGAGCAAGAACCTCTGTAACACTATATCCCGAAATCAATTTATTAGAAATTACAGAATCTCAACCAAGGATTTTACGACTGGCCATAGATTTTTTGCTGCTATGTTGGAGTTTCTTCCAAGTTTCATACTGGCAGGTATGAGCTCAGGGTTACCAAGAAGTAGCCTCAAGGCGCGGGAAAGTCTGTAATTACCTGTTTCATCTGATACATTGAGGAGTTCACGCGGTATCTCTTCATCTACACGGTCAGTGATTGAACGGACAGCAAAAAAAGGTAGTCCTCTATTAATTGAAAAATCTGCCAGGAAATATGTTTCCATATCGCATACTGGAAAGGGGAGTTCCTCGGGTAACATTTTTTTAATTTCTGATTTTTTCATCCACTTTTCGAGAGTTAAAATACATCCTTCATGCATAACAATTTTATCTGAGAGTTTACTAAATATCTCCCCGGCATCTGGAATTTCTAGTAGACACTGCTTCCAGGCATAACAGGAATCGATTCCCTCGGATTTTAAAAAGTTAAACCCTGATTTCTCTAGTGCGCTTTCGGGAATGAGGAAAACCTTTGATGCCCATATAAGATCACCGACTATGGCACCATCGTAAAGAGCGCCGCCGAATCCGAGAGATAAAATACAGTTCGGGCTGTACTCTCCGAGTATATATTTCAATGAAGCTTCTGCGTTATGGGTTCCCATTCCCGTTTGCACCAATATGATTTCACTTAAAGAGTATTTGGTAAAAAATATATGAAAAGGATACTTCTTCAATTTCTTCGTAATTGTGAAGTTTTTGAATATGTATTTTAATTCATGTGGAAAGGCTGAAAATATTGCTACTCTCACAGCATTTGAATAATTAAACAATCACATAAATAAGATACGCGAAAAGTTATTCAGGTTCTACCTGTCTTTTTATCTTTGAAAACATGGTAATTGGGCTGTTATTTTTAGTGAATATATGAGTGCTCTCTGAGAAACGAAAGAACAGCCTGATATATTCCGTCCTCATCAAGCCCGTATTTTTTTCTCAGTTGATCCTGTTGACCCTGCTCAATAAATTCGTCTGGTAGTCCTATTCGATGGATCTTTACATTCGGGAGTTCCGTCTCATTCAAAAATTCAAGGACAGCGCTGCCAAAACCTCCAGCGAGGGCATTCTCTTCAATGGTGATTATTCTCTTGATCCGTGATGTTACTGAGATCAGAAGGTTCTGATCTAAAGGTTTTATGAACCTTGCATTTACAACCATTGCGCTGATGCCTTCTTTCTCAATTCGTTTTGCCACAGACAAAGCTGAATAAACACAATTGCCCATAGCAATAAAGGCAATATCGTCTCCTGTTTTAAGTATTTCCCATTCTCCGATGTCAAAAGTAACCGATGACTGCCCGTGGATCATAGACTGACTGATGGTTGATGGCTGAATTTTTCCCCTCGGATACCGAATAGCAGAAGGACCATTCCGTTTTAAGGCAAGTTCAAGCATAGCCCTGAGTTCAAAGTCATTCTTTGGCGCCATCACTACAATATTTGGAATATGTCTGAGATATGACAGGTCTAACAGCCCATTATGGGTAGGGCCATCTTCTCCAACGATACCTGCTCTATCGATGGCAAAAACAACGGGAAGATTCTGAAGGCAGACATCGTGTACTATTTGGTCATAAGCCCGCTGAAGAAAGGTTGAATAAATAGCAACAACAGGTTTTAATCCCTGTGTTGCAATGCCTGCAGCAAATGTTACTGCATGTTGCTCTGCGATACCGACGTCATAAAATCTATCAGGGTATTTATTTGCAAAATGTTCGAGACCCGTACCTTCTTTCATTGCAGCAGAAATAGCAATTATTTTTTCATCTTTATCTGCAAGGTCTGTCAGAATATTGCCAAACACCTTACTATATGTAGGATACCCTCCTGTCGTAGGTAAGCCCGTTTCTATCCTGAAAGGTCCTACCCCATGGAAAGAAGAAGGGTTTTTCTCTGAAAATTCATAACCCTTACCCTTTTTTGTTACGACATGTATCAATATAGGTGATGATGTCGTCTTTATTCTTTTAAAGGTCTCGATTAGTAGCTCGATGTTGTGGCCGTCAATTGGTCCCACATAATTAAATCCGAGCTCTTCAAATATGATACCTGGTAGGAAAAAGCCCTTGAGCATCTCTTCTGTCCTCTGGGCTATTTTTGCAGCTTTCTCCCCTAATTTAGGAATTCCTTCAAGAAAAGATTTTGTCTCTTTTTTGAATTTCTGATATAACTCTCCTGTGAGTATCCTGTTAAGGTATGCAGAAAGGGCACCAACATTTCGCGATATAGACATCTCATTGTCATTAAGAATTACTATGAGGTCTTTTTTAAGGTGGCCAGCGTTGTTTAGTCCCTCAAATGCTAATCCCGAAGACATTGCTCCATCACCGATAACAGCTATAACCTTAAAATCCTTTTTGTTTTTATCCCTTCCCTCGATTATGCCAAGGCCTGCTGATATAGAGGTAGAGCTATGTCCGGTACCGAATACATCATGCTCGCTCTCCTTTCTTTTGGGAAACCCGGAAATACCTTTATACTTTCTGAGGGTTGAAAACCTTTCGTATCTTCCCGTGAGGATTTTATGCGAATAGCACTGATGCCCAACATCCCATATTATTTTATCTAATGGTGAATTGAATACAAAATGGAGGGCAATTGTCAATTCTACAACTCCGAGACTTGAGGAAAGATGCCCTCCATTTATAGACACATTTTTGATTATAGTTTCCCTCAGTTCTCGTGCTAGCACCTTGAGTTCTGAGATAGAGAAGTGCTTTAGCCCTGAAGGTCCTTTGAGTAGTTCGAGATACATCAAAACCTCCTTTTTACGAGATAATGGGCAATCCCTCTTAATTGGGCTGCCTCTGAAAAGAATATATTAAGCGAATCTATAGCCTCCGAGATTAAATCTTCAGCTTCTCGCCGTGAATTTTCTATTCCATATAATGCCGGGTAAGTCATTTTTTTCATTTTCACATCCGACCCCGCTGATTTGCCAAGTTCATCTGCGGTGCCTTCTATATTAAGAATATCATCAACGATCTGGAATGCAAGCCCTATACACTCACCATACTTCGTTAATGCCTTCAATTTATCTTCATCAACATCAGCGAGTATTGCTCCTATTCTTACGGATGTTGTTATAAGGGCTGCTGTTTTGTGAAGATGGATAAAGGTAAGAGTATCTCTATTAGGTTGTGAGTTCTCTGAAAATACATCCTGCGCCTGACCCCCAACCATGCCGTGCGCCCCTGCTGCCGAGGCAACCTCATGTATTACTTTTATTAGAGTGGATGGTTTAGTCTCTTTATATGAGAATACCCCCACACCAACTCTACCCCTTGAAGGGAGAGGGTTGGGTGGGGGTGAAGCTTTATTAAATAATGGGTTTGTCAGCATGAGGAATGCCTCTGTAAGAAGGGCGTCTCCCGCGAGAATAGCCATGGCTTCACCAAATACTTTATGATTCGTTGGTTTACCACGCCTGAGGTCATCATTGTCCATTGAAGGCAGATCATCGTGGATGAGTGAGTAAGTATGGATGAGTTCCAGGGCTGAGGAATAGGGAATAATATTTTCTGGGTTTCCTCCACATGCCTCATATGATGCAAGGGCAAGAATAGGGCGGATTCTTTTACCTCCTGCGAAAAGGGAATATCTCATCGCCTGATGGAGAACTGAGGGTTCAGAAGGAATACTGAAATATGATTCAAGGTAAGAGTCAATAAGTTCTCTTTTTTCTTTTAGATAAGTTTCTATATCAAAAGCAGCCATCTTTACTGATGATATCCTTTCCTTTAACCCAAACAATGCAGACATTGTTCAAAAATTTATTTAACTCGATAAATTTATTGAGAATATCTTTATTGGTTATATCTATAAAAATATTCCTTAACCCATCAGTTAAAGGTACACTAATAAGGTATCGAAAAATAAATTTTTTCACAACATCTGCATTATATAAATGCATTTTTGGGGTTAATCAAGTTACTCCCACTCTATCGTACTCGGTGGCTTCGAGCTTATATCATAGACTACCCTATTAACCCCTTTCACCTCGTTTATTATTCTATTTGATATTCTTCCGAGAACGTCATAAGGTATCTCTGCCCAGTCAGCAGTCATGCCATCAAGGCTTTTTACTGCCCTGACAGCTATTACATTTTCATACGTCCTCTCATCACCCATCACTCCTACGCTTTTCACAGGTAGCAACACAGCGAAGGCCTGCCACAATTCTGTATAAAGGCCTGCTTTTTTTATCTCTTCCAAGACTATTGTATCTGCCCCCCTCAATATATTACACCTTTCGGCTGTTACTTCCCCGATAACCCTTATAGCAAGACCAGGTCCGGGAAAGGGGTGACGGTTGATTATCTCATCTGGTATGCCGAGCTCTTTTCCGAGAAGTCGCACTTCATCTTTGAATAATTCTCTGAGAGGTTCAATAAGTTTTAACCTCATCCTCTTCAAAAGTCCGCCGACATTATGATGGCTCTTTATAGTAGCTGAGGGACCTTTAAACGGAACGCTTTCTATAACATCAGGATACAGCGTTCCTTGCGCAAGGAATTTTACTCCTTTTATTTTTTTAGCTTCTTCTTCAAAGACCTTTATGAATTCATTTCCGATAAGTTTTCTTTTTGCCTCTGGATCAGTGAAGCCCTTTAATTTATGCAAAAACCTTTCCGAGGCGTCAACATAGTTTATATTCATGTGGAAATGCTTCCTCAGGGTTTCCTCTACTTTTTTTGCTTCTCCTGCCCTAAGAACTCCATTATCCACAAAGATGCAGGTAAGCTGCTCACCTATAGCCCTGTGTACCAGTACGGCTGTAACAGTTGAATCCACCCCTCCGCTTATACCGCATACAATTTTCCCCTTTCCAACCTTATTCTGTACGTCCTCTATGGCTGTTTCTATAAAGGACTTCATAGTCCATGTAGGTCTGCACATACATATTTTGAAGAGGAAGTTTTTTAAGATCTCGAATCCCCTTTGGGTATGTACGACTTCCGGGTGAAACTGTAAGGCATAACATCCTTTCCCCTTGTTTGCCATTGCCGCAACAGGTGAATTAGCAGTGTGGGCTATCGGTATGAAACCTGGAGGATAGTGCTCGATTCTATCGCCATGGCTCATCCACACAAAGGTTTTTTTCGGGATACCATCGAAGATATTCATCTTCTTGTCAATGATTAATTCTGCCTTACCATATTCCCTTTTTGTAGCCCTTGCAACCTTTCCGCCAAAAAGATGTGCCATAAGCTGCATGCCGTAGCAGATACCAAGCACCGGTATTCCAAGTTCAAAAATCTTTTTCCCTATCATAGGAGCATCCTTATCATAAACACTTGAAGGGCCACCTGAAAGAATGATCCCTTTTGGGTTGAAATCCTTTATCTTTTCAATTGAAGTATTAAAAGGAAATATCTCTGAGTAGACCTTGTTTTCTCTTATGCGCCTTGCAATCAACTGAGTATATTGAGATCCAAAGTCGAGAACTAAAACCTTTTCTTCGTACATTTACCATTCAGTTCTATAGTTCGGAGCCTCTTTTGTTATTATGACATCGTGAACATGGCTTTCTCTTAGGCCTGCATTTGTAATCTGTATGAATTTTGCCTTTTTCCTGAGTTCTGCAAGGTTTCTGCAACCACAATAGCCCATTCCGGAACGTAGCCCACCTATTAGCTGATTAATACTTTGAGAAAGAGGTCCTTTATATGGTACCCTGCCTTCTACGCCTTCAGGTACCAGCTTTGCTGATACCACACCTGCTTGCATATATCTGTCCTTTGAGCCCTGTTCCATTGCACCAAGAGAACCCATTCCCCTATATACTTTATAACTGCGGCCCTGGAAAAGCACAATCTCTCCTGGTGATTCGTCTGTACCTGCGAAGAGGCTACCAATCATAACAGAATGTGCACCTGCTGCAAGGGCTTTTGTAATATCTCCTGAGTACTTTACACCACCGTCAGCGATGATAGGAATTCCATATTTCTCCGTAATCGCATAACAATCCTTTATAGCTGTTAACTGGGGTACCCCAGCACCTGCTATTATCCTCGTAGTGCATATCGAGCCAGGACCTATGCCGATCTTTAGTCCATCGGCTCCTGCTTTTATGAGGTCTTGTGCAGCCTCAGCAGTAGCAATGTTGCCTGCTATCACATCTACGTCAAGTCTCTTTTTTAATGCCTTGAGCGTCTCTAAGACAGCTTTAGTATATCCGTGTGCAGTATCAATCACAATTATATCGACTCCTGCTTTTACGAGTAGTTCTGCCCTACGGATTGAATGTTCCCCTGTGCCTATCGCGGCTGCGACACGGAGTCTTCCAACACTGTCTTTGCAGGCATTGGGATACTTTTTCCTCTTTTCAATATCCTTTATGGTTATTAAACCTTTGAGATTGTTATCTTTATCTACAATAGGGAGTTTTTCTATTTTGTATCTATGGAGAATCTTCTGTGCCATTTCTAGGGTCGTGCCGACAGGTGCTGTTATAAGTCTTTCTTTTGTCATTACCTGAGAGACTCTTTTGGAAAATCGTGTTTCAAAACGCAAATCCCTGTTTGTCAATATGCCTATGAGTTTCCCTTTCTCTGTAACAGGTATGCCTGATATCCTGTATCTCTCCATCAGGGACAAGGCATCTGAGATAGGCGCATCCGGCAGAATAGTTATGGGATCCAGAATCATCCCGCTTTCTGATTTTTTCACCTTGTCTACTTCCGAAGCCTGCTTCTCTGGACTCATGGCCCTGTGAATGAATCCGATCCCGCCCTCGCGGGCTGTGGCTATTGCAAGGTTTGCTTCTGTAACTGTATCCATCGCAGCGCTTACTATCGGTATATTGATTTTTATATTCCGTGTAAGCGAAGTTGTGATGTCAGCATCTTTAGGAAGAACTTCTGATTTAGCAGGCATAAGGAGTACATCATCAAAGGTTAACCCTCTCTTTAAAACCTCTTGTAACATTGCATTCCCTTGAAATTTTTCATAATCTTAACATTTTAATATTTTGTAAAGCAATTAAGGTAGACGCCCTTGAACAATTTCGTAAATGGACAAATGAACAATTTCCTCTTGACTATATTAGTGTTTTTGTTTATAGTTTCATGTCAGATTTCCTTTGCCCTTAAAAAGAGAAAGATTCCTTATTTGAGGAGTGTTTCTCATAAAATCTGTTTTAATAAAGGTACTGTACCTGCTGGCATATTATCTGGTTCCTGATTGTCAGGATTTTAAAATCATCTTACGAAAGGGGGTGAATAAGAATGAGGTCAATGATGCTGATTTTAGTTTTTATAATAGCTGTTGTCTTTGTTGGGAGTGCTATGGCAACTCCTCCTGGGAAGTCAGTAGAGTTTGAAGATACATGGGCTGGTAAGGTTGTATTTAGCGGAGACACACATGGTGCTAAACACGGTCTGAAGTGTAATGACTGCCATCCGAACATTTTCCCGATGAAGAAGGCTCCAAAGGGGACATACAATATGAATGATATGGTAGCTGGAAAGAACTGTGGAGCATGTCACAATGGCACAAAGGCATTTTCAACAAGCTCCTTCGCAGACTGCGCAAAGTGCCATAAGAAAGGTGAGGCTCCAGCAGCTGCGCCAGCGCCTGCACCAGCACCTGCTCCAGAAGAGCAGCCAGCAAAGTAATGAAAAGCCTTTTATTTCTAAACAAGAAGAGCCTGAAAAATTTTCAGGCTCTTTCTTTTTTCAATAGATTTGGTTTTTAGATATAAGTCAGCCAGGTTTTATACTTTTCATTCCTACCTCTGACAATATCAAAGAATAAAGACTGGAGCTTTTTTGTTATCTTGCCTGGCCTGCCAGTACCAATACTTCTTCCATCAACCTCTCTTATTGGCGTAATTTCTGCTGCTGTACCGGTAAAAAAGGCCTCATCAGCGATATAGAGTTCATCCCTTGTAAATCTTTGCTCTATAGCCTTTACCCCTTCGTCATGTGCCATTTCGATAATGCTATTTCTCGTTATCCCTTCAAGTATTGCGGTAAGAGGTGTGGTTTTTAATGTCCCCTTCCTCACGATAAAAATATTTTCACCGCTCCCCTCAGACACATATCCTTCTGCATCAAGCAATAGGGCTTCATCATATCCACATGATATTGCCTCTTTTTTTGCAAGCTGTGAATTCACATAATACCCGCATACCTTACCTCTCGCCATATTTGCGTTTACGTGGTTTTTAGTAAAGGATGAAAGCTTGACCCTTATTCCATTCTTGATTCCTTTGTCTCCAAGGTAAGTCCCCCAAGGCCAAACTGCGATAGAAACATTGATAGGGGTTCCTTTTGTATAAAGTCCCATGTCACCGTATCCTATATAAACAAGGGGTCTGATATAACATTCTTTAATCTTATTTACCCTAACTGTTTTGATTATTGCACTTTTAATCTCTTCTCTTGAATAAGGTATGTCCATCAAGAATATATGAGCGGAGTTAAAGAGCCTTTCTATATGTTCCTCAAGCCTGAATATTGCAGGCCCTCTTTTTGTTTCGTAGCATCTTATTCCCTCAAAAACTCCGAGGCCGTAATGCAAGGTATGAGTTAGGACATGCACATAGGCCTTCTCCCAATCTACGAGTTTACCGTCCATCCATATCTTTTTAGTCTTTGGTATCATAAGTTACTATTATACCAACCTGACTATCTGTTGACAATTACATCTTTTCAGGGGCACTGATGCCAAGTATTGCGAGACCATCCCGAAGAACAATCTTTACAGCCTCACATAATGCGAGTCTTGCCCTGCTTAGCTCCATATCGTTATCAATAACTCTGTATTTATTGTAATAGGGATGGAAGAGGCCTGCGAGTTCCTGAAGGTAGAATGTAATCCTGTGCGGTTCATGGGCATGCACTGCTCCTTCGAATGCCATGGGATATATTAAGAGTTTCCTGATTATTCTAATTTCTTCTGGGATAGATAGTAGCCCGAAGTCTGAATCATAAAGCCTATCTGTGTTGATGGCCTTGTCTTTTGCATGGGCGAATATGCTATTTATTCTTGCATTAGCATACTGCACGTAAAATACAGGGTTTTCTGATGACTGAGCCTTTGCAATTTCAATGTCAAACTCAAGGTGGCTATCAGGCCTTCGTGTAAGAAATATGAATTTTGTTGCATCTACTCCAACTTCCTCTATTACCTCTCGTAGAGAAACAAATTCACCAGCCCTTTTTGACATCTGAACCGGTTTTCCGCCTCTCAGAAGAGTAACCATCTGGACAAGTAAAACCTTTAACTTCTCTTTAGGATAGCCGAGTGCCTCAATAACTGCATTAAGCCTCGGTATATATCCGTGGTGATCAGCTCCCCATATATTAATAAGCTCATCATATCTCCGTTCAACCTTTTTTCTGTGATATGCAATATCAGAAGTAAAGTATGTATATTCGCCATCTTGTTTAATGATAACCCTGTCTTTGTCGTCTCCAAAGGAGGTTGATTTGAACCAGGTAGCACCATCTTTCTCGTATATGAGGCCTTTAGCTGAAAGATCTTTAATAGCCCTATCCACATCACCTTCCCTGTAAAGTTCTCTCTCGCTTTGCCATGTATCAAAGATGATACTAAAATATTTTAGGTCTTCTTTGATGCGGGATAGCATCTTCTCATAGGAGTAATCAATAAAGAAATTTGATACCTCATCAAATTCTGCTTCTTTATATTTCTTATCGTCTTCCTTTATGATTTTCTTTGCAATCTCCTCCACATACTCTCCGCGGTAGCCTTCTTCTGGAAAGGGATATTCTTTGCCAAGTAACTGCTTATAGCGAGCAAACACGGATAGGCCAAGAAGATTGACCTGTTTTCCTGCATCATTGATATAGTATTCGCGCTCCACTCTGTACCCAGCAGCTACTAAGAGATTACAGAGGGCTCCACCTGTAGCAGCACCTCTTCCGTGTCCAAGATGGAGAGGGCCAGTTGGGTTTGCACTCACAAATTCGATCAGAACCCTTTTGCCTTTCCCGATATCTTCTCTCAAAAACCTCTCTTTGTACTGTAATAATTTCTTAATCTCCGAATATAGGTATTTTTTTGAAAAGGTAAAATTTATGAATCCGGGACCAGCGATATCTATTTTTTCGAAGGGAGCTGTATGCTTTATTGAACTTACGAGCTCTTTTGCTATCTCTCTCGGGGATTTCTTCAATGTCTTCGAGAGTAACATTGCCACAGGGGTTGATAAATCACCCAAAGACTCCTGAGGTGGCACTTCTATCTCGATAGCATGTGTTGCCTCTATGCCGAGCTTTTTCAGTGAATCTTTTAGTGCTTTTACGATTTCTTTCTTCATAGAGCTTAAGTTTAAACAGCGTGTATATTCAAAGTCAACGTAACTTAAAAGAAAATAAAACCGCTCAAATGCAGTCTCCTTCTGAAAGCACACAGAGATAATTCATGAATAATATAGGCTAAAGTCTCATCTTTTTCGAAATCATTCAGCTGTCAGATAAATCAAGATGGCACTACCCAAACCAACCAGTAGTAGGATAATGGTGGTGGTGAGGTGGAATCTACGGCGCTTCTCGGCGGAGTTCCTGCACTTTATTCTTCATCTTTTTAACAAGTTCGCCGTAGGAACTGCTGCCAAGGATGCTGGCAAACTGGGTTCTATAATTATTCACAAGGCTAACGCCTTCTATTACAACATCATATACTTCCCACTTTGCGTCCTTTTTCAGGAGCATGTAGTCTATCGGAATTTCAATATTATTTTTGGTGATTATTTTTGTCTTTACGACTGCATAGCCGTCATCTACGGTTTCGCCTCTGTAAAGGATCTTTTCATCCCCGTATTTCTCAATCTTTGTAACATAAGTTCTTGCGAGAAGATCGCTGTACAATGCTGTAAACTCACTTTTTTCCTCAGGCGTTCTTTTTCTCCAATAGAGGGCAAGTGACCTCTTTGACATCTCCTCAAAATCAAATCTGCTGTCAATAATCTTTCGTATTGCTGCTCTCCTTTCCTTTGCCTTCTCAGGTCTTTTCAATTCTTTATTATTTAAGATGTCGAGAACGCTATCAATAGTCTGCTTTATCTGATCTGTTGGTTCTCCAGCATATACCGCAGGAGTTTGCAGAAGTAGAAGAGAGGAAAACAGCAATAAAAAGAACCTGATATTTTTCATAAAATTTCCAAGCTCCTCTAGTCAATCACTTCCTTTGCGAAACCAGGAAGGCTTCCTATAATCGTACCATACATAATAGTAACATGATTCGGGCTGCATAAAAACATCAAAAAGTTTTACCTGACGGAGTTTACACTCCCTCAAAGCCCTCAGATT
>CAZXCW010000017.1:0-23487 GCA_964639385.1 uncultured Nitrospiraceae bacterium | reverse complement strand
GGTTTCTGTCTATTTCGGTGTGCAGGATGAAACCCTGGCACTGTTCGGATTTGGGTTGGATTCTTTTGTTGAAGTCATCTCAGGTATCGGGATATTGCATATGATTAACCGGATACGAAGGAATGTTGGGACATAGCTTAAATCGTCCCTGAGCGTTTACTCCTCTGTGAAGTATTGCTATCAAGGGAAGCTTTAAAGAGCGTTGACTCCCATTTTCAAGGTAAAAAGTAGTGATCTGAATCATATGTTGTAAGTTTAGGTATAAGTTATATATAGATTATATGGAGGAAACATCATAAAGTTGATGCAAGATCGAGAACAATATTAAAAGGGTTTTGGGAGGTTTAAATGAAACCAGCAGATAGAGAACTTATAGAGCAAGAATTAGAGAAGCCCTTGAAATCCCTTGATGAATGGTTAGATATTACTGGCTTTATAGGAAAGGCATCCTCCGGGTACTCCGAGCTACAGAGCATTATCGAAGATACCTTTTATCACGGGGTTACTGTGGGCAAGAAATTAAATGGCGGGTAAAGATAGGTGAGATTTCGTCAGTACAATACAAATATAGGCTCAGAGGTAATTACCGAGATTCTCGCCACAGGATCAACGCAAGCCTAAATTGATATAGGGTCAACATCGACTTTTATTTTGACATCTTTTGAATCTTTAAATACTTCCATAATTCTCTTGGCTACAGTATGAAGAACTCCACGGATTGAGGACTTCAGCAGCACCTTAAACTCGTATTTGCCCTGGATACTCTTTTTTACATTTGGACCGAGTATCTCGACTTTTTCATCCATTCTTTTTATCTCATAATCCCCCCTTCCCCCCTTTACTAAAGGGGAGTGAGGGGGGATTATTTTCATTGTCTTGTTTATAATCTCTGACAATTTTACAGATATATCTCTTTTACTCACAAACTTAATCAGTAAAAGTCTTGTGTATGGAGGATAACGCAAGGATTTACGCCTGGTCAGTTCTTCCCTAAAGAATGATGCATAGTCGTAATTTTTCAGCCATTTAAAAAGGTAGTTCTGTGGCATTCTTGTCTGGATGAATATCTCACCAGCAGGCGCAATCTTTTCTGTTATGAATGATATTTCCTGATATGTCTTCTCAGTAGATCTAAAATCAGGCTGATTAAGAAAGAGGTCTGTGTTTAAGATAGCAGCCATTGAGAACCCCACATTAACGACTACCCGCCTCGTCATGAGTTTTGTCCCTATGATTATCTTGACATCATCCTTATATATAGCCCCAATCAATTCCTCGATCTCTGACTTTTTACGGGATATGTCACTGTCAAGCCTGAGGGTTTTTATTCCGAGGAGTTTCTCGATATCTTCCTGAATCTTCTGTGTGCCTGCACCGAGGAATTCTATATTATAGCTTCTGCATCGGCGGCAACTTTCTGGAACCTTACACATGTGGCCACAATAATGACATTTTAATAACATTCCCTGTTTATGAAAAACCAGGGGAACCTTACAACCTGGACATTCTTCTATATAATTGCATTCTGTGCATTGAACGAGAGTTGAGTATCCTCTTCTGTTTATTACGAACATCACCTTTTTATTATTTTTAATATATCTCATAGAGGCATCAATGACTTTCTTTGATAGATGTGGCTTGAGAAGCCTCTCATGTTTCATGTCTATTATCCTTACTTTAGGTTTTTCAATATCTCCTTCTGGTTTTATCAAGGTATATTTGCCTTTTCTGCAATTATAAACAGATTCCAGGGATGGACAGATGGATGAAAGAAGCACAGTTGCCTTCTCAAGATAACCTCTCATTACAGCAATATCCCTACCGTGATATCGAGGACCATCCTCTTGCTTATATGAACTACTATGCTCATGGAGCACGGCAATAAAATTAACCTTTTTCAGGGGCGCAAAGACAGCAGATCTTGTGCCGAGCACTATATCTGAGTCTCCTGAAAGGATCCTCTCTATCGCCTCTGACCTTTTTCCCCTGCTAAGCCCGCTATGCAGAAGGCATACCCTCTCCCCAAACCTCTCGTTCAAAGATGGATAAAAGTTATTAATGAGAGACAATTCCGGAATTAGAAGGATTGCATTCCTGGTTTTTGTAAGCATCTCTGTTAGAAATGAGTATTCATATGTAGAAGACGGGGCATGAAGGAGAAATGTCCTGAATGTGTTTTGGCTTATTGAGTCTACAAGACTGGATATTGCCTTATCGTTGATATTGATAATATGTAAGCGATAATCTCTCCAGCCCCTTTCTGACCCCTCTTTATCTCCCCTTGCTCTTCCCTTCCTTTGTTTTACTTTTGTAAATGCCTCCTTTGGAAGCATGTTTTTTAAGACAATGCCCTGTTCTGTCAGGTAGTACCCTGACATCCATTTAAGAAGGTTAATCATATCACTGCTTAGAATAGGAGCTTTACTATAAACCTTATAGATATCTTTTATTTCGCCTGATGGAATTTTTAAGGCTTTTCCAATTACGATCCCTTTTACCAATTTATTTTTAATAGGTGCACCCACAATCATGCCAGGTCTTAGAACTCCAGAGAACTCTTCAGGACACCTATAGGTAAGAGGCCCAAGATTCAAAGGGAAAAGGATATCTATGAACTCCATGGAGGATTTTATCATATTGTTATCAATCTCAGCTTTATGCAATAATTAAATATGCTGCTTAGAATAATGACATTTTTAGTCTTGCTTCTCCTTGTAGTATCATGCACCGCAAGGCAGGCAATAGTTCATGAAGAAAAGCATCTTCCACCAGGAGATGCTTACTATCGCTATATTTTGGGCTACAATGCAGAAAGGGAAGGAAGGTGGGAAGATGCCCTCAGATATTATAAGGAGGCTCTTAATCTGGACCCCTCGTCTTCTTATTTAAAAACTCAGATTGGCTATACCCTTCTCAAAACCGGGAAAGTAGGAGAGGCCATATCACTTGCTGAGGATATTACTAAAAAAGAACCTGACTATGTCCCCGCACTTATGCTTTTAGGTGAACTTTACAACAGTCAAAAGAAGTTTAAAGAGTCAATACATACATATGAGAAGGTCCTTGAAATAGATCCGGATAATCAGGAAGCTGCCCTTTACCTGAGTACCCTCTATGCAAATAGACAGGAATACGACAACGCTATTGCCATTCTCAATAAACTTGCAATTAAATATCCTGATAACCTGATGGCAACTTATTACCTTGGTCTGATTTATATGGAAAAAGGAGATTTGGGAAAGGCATCAGAATATTTTCAAAATGCAATAGTCCAGAAACCTAACTTTGATGTTGCATATCTCAACCTGGGATTAATAAATGAGATGAAAGATAACCTCAAGGATGCAGAGGAGTATTACAATAAGGCAATCGCTATAAATCCTCATAACCTTCAGGCGAGGGAAAGGCTGGCACAGATCTATATAAAGCAAAAGACAATGGATAAGGCAATAAATCAGTTTAAGGAAATGAGCGCTGAGGTACCTACAAACATTGATATTCATGCAAGGCTTGGAGTCCTTTATTTTGAGGACAAGCAGTATGATAAGGCTATTGAAGAATTCAGAATCGTACTTGAGGCAAAACCTGAAATCACCCCAGCCCGATACTATCTCGCCCTGTCCCTTGAGGAGATAGGAAGAGATGAAGAGGCTATTTCAGAGTTGAGAAAGATAACTCTGCAGGAACCGAAAAATTTAAGTGCCTTCATTAATCTCGCATATATATATTCAAAGCTAAATAAAGATGACGACGCAATTGCTGTTTATGAAGAAATACTCAGCTTCGAGAAAGATAAGCCTGATATTTATCTGTACCTTGCCGTTACTTATATCCATAAAAAAGACTATGCAAAGGCAGAAGCTGTGTTAAAGGACGCCCTCAGTCGTTTTAATGACAATGATGAGCTAAATTTCAATCTCGCTATAGTATTCGACAAGACGAATAGATATGATGAAATGGTCAGATATCTTAAGAAGGTGATAGAGATTAATCCAAAACATGTAGATGCCCTTAATTATCTTGGTTATAGCTATGCTGAAAAGGGTGTAAATCTTGACGAGGCGCGTTCGCTTATCAGCAAGGCCCTCGAGCTCAAACCTGGCAATGGCTATATTATGGATAGCCTCGGCTGGGTTTACTTTAAATTAGGGCTGTCTGATGAGGCCCTGAAGAATCTTCTCAGGGCTGCCGAAATAATAAAGGACGACCCTGTTATCTTTGAACACATAGGGGATGTATATTACTCGAAGGGTCTCAATGACAAGGCAAAGGAATTTTGGGAAAAGGCGATCAAGTTTCACGAAAAAGAAGAAGGATTAAAAGAAAGGGTAGAAAAGAAAATTCAGAATTTAAGATCTTAAAACATATAATAGATGAGAAACTCATCGCTCACTACCCATCGCCCATTACTCCATTTGAGAGCTCCTGCAAAAATAAACTGGTTCCTTTCAGTTATCAGAAAGAGGCATGATGGTTATCATGATATCAGAAGCCTGATACAGTGTATAGGGTTTTATGATGACCTGTTCTTTGATAAAGCAGACACAGTTGAGGTTATAAGTGATCTGGATATACCTCTTGAGGATAACCTTATATACAAAGCTGTAGCTCTGCTCAAGAAACACACATTCTGCGCGAAGGGTATGAAGATAACCTTGCGTAAAAACATTCCAGTTAGTGCAGGGCTTGGGGGCGGGAGTAGTAATGCTGCATATACACTTTTAGGGCTAAATATGCTTTGGGATCTCGGGTTAAGCAAAGGGGAATTAAGCTCAATAGGCTTAGAGATAGGCTCCGATGTCCCTTTTTTTCTGAACGGACCTTCTGCTTTAGTGGAAGGTAGGGGAGAAAAAGTAACTCCCCTTAAGATTAACTCCTCCGTTATATTTCTTCTCGTGAAACCTCCCATCTCTGTTTCCACCGCATGGGCCTATGGGAATATTGGCAAGTTGACAAAGAAAACGATTGATATTAAACTTTTTTGTCAGGCTCTGAAGAAGAAAGATTTTGCCTGTCTCAGCAGTATGCTCAATAACGACCTCGAAGGGGCTGTCGTTAAAAGATATCCCATTGTAGGCGAAATTAAGGAAAAGTTATTAAAAAGGGGGGCGATGATTTCTGCAATGAGTGGTAGCGGTCCTGCGGTATTTGGAGTTTTTGAGTCAAGGGAGAAGGCGTTCGCAGCAACCAAAGAAATGGTTTCTAACTGGTGCAAGGTAGTAACAACGGTAAAGGTGTTGGGGCGTAGACAAACGGCAAGTCAGGAGACTTTGGATCTCCCATCTGGAGGTTCGAATCCTCCCGCCCCAGCCAACTATTAGTGATGAGTGACAAGTGACGAGTAACAAGATAAAGGCTAAAGACTTCAACCCTTTAACCGATTTGACTGAGTTCATTGAGGTCTTCCTCTTTACTCGTAACTTATTACTTGTAAATTAAATAGGGGGTATGACAATGCCAGAGGGGATGAAACTTTTTACTGGGAATGCCCATAGGGAGCTTGCACAGGATGTTGCAGACTATCTCCACATATCGGTGGGAGACGCTACTGTAACGTCATTCAGTGATGGTGAAATAATGGTTCGTATAAATGAGAATGTGCGGGGAGCTGATGTATTTGTGTTACAGCCTACTTGTATGCCGGTAAACCATAATATTATGGAACTCCTCCTTATAGTAGATGCCCTTAAGAGGGCTTCAGCAAGAAGAATAACGGCTGTTATTCCATACTATGGATATGCAAGGCAGGATAGAAAGGTACAGCCGAGGGTACCAATCTCAGCAAAGCTTGTAGCCGATTTGATTACCGCAGCTGGTACAAGCAGGGTGCTTACTGTAGATCTCCACGCTGCTCAGATTCAGGGATTTTTTAACATTCCTGTTGACAATCTCTATGCAGCACCTGTTCTCCTCGATTACATAAAGAGCAATTATAATCTTGAAGACTTGGTTCTTGTATCCCCTGACGCAGGCGGCGTCGAGAGGGCAAGGGCCTTTGCAAAGAGACTTGGGTGCTCCATTGCAATCATTGACAAGAGGCGTGAGACTATGAACGTCTCGGAGGTAATGAACGTTATAGGCGGGGTCGAAAACATGGACACCCTAATACTCGATGATATGATTGATACTGGAGGTACAACTACCCAGGCTGCAGGTGCCTTAAAAGATAAGGGTGCAAAGCGGGTTATAGCAGCCTGTACGCATGCCGTGCTTTCTGGTTCTGCTGTCGAGAAGGTAAATAATTCGGTTATACAAGAACTCATTGTCACCAATACTATCCCGTTTGATAGCAAAAAGGAACAATGTAGAAAACTCATTGTTCTAAATGTGGCTTCCCTTTTAGGAGAGGCAATCAGAAGGATCTATGAAGAATCTTCTATAAGTTCACTTTTTGTATAAAGGAGGAAGGATGGAAAGGATAACTATCAACGTTGAAAAGAGAGAAGAACGCGGAAAGGGAGCAGCTCGTTCGCTAAGAAGGAATAACATGATCCCTGCAATCCTTTATAGGGCAGGAGATTCTCTCCCGATAAAATTTTCTAAGAAGGATCTCTCACGATTTATTAATACAACAGCAGGTGAGCAGATTATGGTAAACCTTCAATTGGGGGATGGTTCAAGCAGATTTGCGCTGATGAAAGATTATCAGGTTGATCCCGCAAAGGGAGATTTAATTCATGCAGATTTTTTTGAGGTTTCCCTTTCAGAAAAGGTGAAGGTCGCTGCCCATATAGCTACTGTCGGAGAATCAATAGGTGTTAAGAGAGACGGCGGGATATTACAAAACCTACTTAGAGAGATAGAGGTAGAATGTCTTCCTGACAGTATACCAGGACGCATTGAAGTCGATATATCAGGTCTTGAAATAGGCCAGTCTATTCATGTCAGAGATCTAAAGCTCGGAGAGGGTATAAAGCTTCTGAGCGACCTCGATGAGGTCATTGTTAATGTTGTTGCTCCTGTGGTTGAAGAGGTTGCCCCTGTTGAGGCTGCTGTGCCTGAAGTGACAGAGCCTGAGATAATTAAGAAAGGAAAGAAAGAAGAAGTAGAAGTAGAACCAGAAAAGGGAAAAGAAGAAAAGGGAAAAGAAGAAAAAGCCTAATCAAAGTGTTACTAAGAAGTTCACTTGCTCGCAACGACTTTGCCGGATTGCCACGCTCCCGTTGGTCGCTCGCAATGACAATGTAATAACATTATAATACGTTTGTATTAATAACCTTTAACTATAGACTATTGCATGTGGACTGTAGCGGGTCTTGGAAATCCAGGGAAAAAGTATTCCAAAACAAAACACAACATCGGTTTTATGGTTATTGAAGAAATTGCGAGGAAATTTGAAATAGACCTGAAAGACAAAGCAAAATACAGAATAGGAAAGGGCTCTATAGACGGAGAAAATATCCTGCTTATAGAGCCCCTTCTTTATATGAACAAAAGCGGGGTTGCCGTAAAAGATATAATAAATAAATTTAACATCCCTCTGGGAAAAGTGATAGTCATTCACGATGACCTTGATATGGAGATAGGAAAACTCAGAATCAGAAGAAAAGGTTCATCAGGAGGCCACAAGGGGATCGAGTCAATAATACAGAGCCTTTCTTCAAAAGACTTTGTAAGACTCAAAATAGGAATCGGTAGAGAAGAGGGTATACTTGCCGAAGATTATGTCCTGAGCAAATTCAAGAAAAACGAGATTCCCCTTATAAAAAAGGGAATTGAACGTGCTGCAGATGCTGTTACCTCAATACTGGTAGATGGATTGGAGAAAGCAATGAATATATTCAATCGTGCCTGAGAAACGTTATGAAGAGGGCGAAATCGTTGAAATCATACTTTTTTAATTTGTTTTATGCATTCATAAAATCAAGGGATGGTATAACGACAACCTTTAAAGATGTCTTTGCCTCTGAGGCTATTTGAAATCCATGCTGAATATCAGAAAGTGCAACTTTGTGTGTTATCATCTTTCTGACATTAATTCTGCCGCTGTTGATCAACTTTATCGTCTCTTGAAGATCACATGGAGCTGCGCCGTATGAAAATGTTACGGTTATCTCATCTCTCCAGAACCTCAAGGATGGAATCTCTATATTCTTTTCAGGCACTGCAAAAAAGAGAATTTTTCCTTTTCTATCAACAGAAGATATTGCATTAACCGCAGCCTGTTTTGCGGATGCACATATAACAACGATGTCTGCCAATCTATCGTTATTTATTCTTTTTAGTTCATCCACGGAATATTCACTCGCATTCAACACATAATCAGCACCAAATTCCAGGGCCTTCATTAGTTTATACTCATTTATATCTATGGCTATAACCTTAGCCCTTTTCATCTTTGCCAATTGAATATGTAAGATTCCAGAAACTCCAGAGCCAATTATCAAAACAGAGTGACCTTTCTTTAAACCCACTTGATTTTGTCCGGCAACTACGCATCCCAGAGGTTCAATCATCGTAGCGTCTTCGAACGTTATTCCTTTAGGAAGGAGAAACGTCCCATGTCTGACATTTTCTTCCGGAACCCTTATAAACTCTGAAAATCCTCCTGGGTCATAATTGCCTTTGTGGAGCGACTCACATGCAGTATAATTGCCTTGAATACAGTAATGGCATTTGTAACACGGGACATGGTGAGAGACAAATATCCTATCACCTTTTTTGAAACCCTTAACTCCTTTACCAATGGCTACAATTTCACCTGCCATCTCATGGCCTAATATGCAAGGAGCCTTTTTAATCCTGTACCACTGCATAACATCAGTCCCGCAGATTCCAGAAGCCTTCATCCGTACAAGAATTTCACCTCTGGATATCTTAGGTTCAGGACGTTCTTCGATTCTTATATCTTCGTTACTGTAGTAAACGGCTACTTTCATCGAATCTATCCCGTATTATGAAACTATGAAGGAATAGTATTTAACCCGTAAAATGCATTTACATAATGCAGATGCCTCGACGCCCCGATCTTATCGGGGCGAGAATGAGCGAGAATACTATGTCCTGCCTAAATACCATGGGTTTATAGTAATTCATGTTAAATAAATTTTTGAGCAATATCTGCATTATCTGGATTAAGAAAAAAGTTCACCTCTTCGAGTAAACCTCAAATGCTTCCTCTACAGAGGCACCTTTATGGGCGATGGCTCTTACTGCTTTGATCATACCAACAGGATTATCGCTCTGAAAAATATTCCTCCCCATATCAACCCCTGCTGCTCCTTCCTTGATGGCATTTGCAGTCATCTGCAAAGCATCTCTCTCAGGTATTTTTTTGCCTCCTGCCATAACAATGGGAACAGGACATCCCTCTACTACTTTATAAAAATCTTCGCAATAATAGGTTTTAACAAAATGTGCTCCTATTTCTGCTGCTATTCTACAAGCAAGTCCTAAATAGCGTGCATCTCTCCCCATTTCCTTACCAACTGCTGTTACAGCGAGTACTGGCATTCCATACCTTTCTGCCTCGTTCACTAACCTGCCGAGATTTGAAATAGTCCTATATTCATTGCTTGCACCTACATATATAGACATCCCTACCCCGCAAGCATTAAGTCGTATCGCTTCTTCCATAGAGGTGGTAATATCTTCATTTGACAAATCTCCAAGAATACTCGGTCCACCTGATACTCTAAGACATACGGAAGCATCGCTCCTTGGATCAACACAGGTTCTCAGCATGCCTCTTGTAATGAACAGGCAGTCTGCAAGGGGAATCAGGGGTGTAACAGCCTTTTTGAGGTCTCTCAGCCCTGTTGTAGGTCCCTGGAAATAACCGTGATCTACTGCAAGCATAACGGTCTTTCCTGTTTTAGGTTTTATGATACGTGATAGTCTGTTTTTCATTCCAAAATCCATACAGGCCCCCTTCTTATTGATTGTTTATTTGGTGAAAGTATATAAAAAGAGCTAATTTGCTGTCAAAAAATCCTTGCTATTGTAAGCATCTCCAAATCTGTAATGGCAGGAATAATATCTGATAAGCACGTTTGGGGAAATTAAGGTAGCAATAAATTTCTGTCATCCTGGCTTGTCCGGGATCTTTCTTTAAAGAAGGATTCTCTATGAGTCGTAGGCCAGACAAGCCGGAATGACAGTCAGGCCAAAAGTCGGAATGACAAAGTCGCAACCAAGATAGGACATTAGATTTGCATGAATTATTAGTTACAAACGAGCCCCGCTCATACGTTCTTCCCTGGCTTGACCATATTCATAAATCTGCCCTTTTATATGATTGAGTCTTACAAGCATGTCATGGTGCTTAATTTCATCAGTCATAAGAGAAGAGATGATAAAATTCGTGACAAAGTCTTTACTCTTTACTAGAGCACTATTTGCCAGCCCTATAGATTTAGCTTCTGCCTCTATGTGTTTATCTATAATATCACTGAGTGGAATAAGGTCCTGTGGGGTTAAACGAGTTGCCTCTTTTATAAGATGGTCGATGGCATATTGTTGCATTGCCTTGTGTTTTTCTGAATCACGTTTAATCATCTCCATAATTGCCTTCACAAATGAGTTATCAGACTTCTTCATCAAATCATCTGCAAATTTAATTGTCTGATCTTCTAATCCCTGCCAATCTTTTAAGATCTTAGCCAATTCTTCCATTTCTTTCATATGCTTTGCCATTTCTTAACCTCCCTCTTTAAAGCAAGATATCAGATTCTATAGTTACGGACACTTTCCCTTTATATTTGTTTACCTCCTTTCAGAAAGATTTAACTTATGACAGTCTCAAGGTAACTTTCCAGCTACTTGAATTTGTTCATCGCATCCCTTATCTCTGTACCGAAAGTTGCGCAATACGTATTGTCCATGCAAGCGTCAGCGTCTGTTTTGCAAAGTTGAACCACCTGCTCTTGTGCCCCTTTTTTAAGTGTTATAATCCACGCGTCTTTCTCTTGATTAAAACGGAACTTGGGTGACAGTGTCCTGACTTCTGGATACATATCCAGTATCTTATCTTCTAACGCAACCTGTGTATAGCCCATTTAAAACCTCCTCCTTTTTATAAACATTACTGAATTAAATCGAGCACATTGTAATTCCCTGATTAAGTAAATTTTTATCTAAAACATACAAATCACCTTCTTTCTTTATGAAATTTGTATCTGATTCACGGTTATAGTTTTTCCTTGAAAGATTACAAGGCAAATTGGCATTAAAATAACTCGACAATCTAAATACACTTAATATTGTTTAATTTCCTTCATTAAACTGAAGATTTATGCCATGGCCTGTTCACTACGCTATCAATTATCCACTGCCGTATGTAATTGCTACTATCAGGACTACTTTTATAATCCTGGACTGATCCGTTGGTAAGTTTTTCCGTGCTTTCATTTGTTTTTATTCTCAAGCCTCTTAATTCTTCGGTAATATTTAAGAGCTCCTCCCCATTATCAACTGACTTTCCCATTTCTCCTTCCCCCCCAAGTTTTTAAGCTTTTAATACTGCTAAGATTGCGTTGACCCGTTCTTATTTGGTAACAAAAGATTTATACAAATACTATATATGTCTAAAATAAAAAAGGGTATCGGAGTTAGTCTGATTTTTTTGTAAGAATTAAACCTGAAATTTTGTAAGACTTCATCTTACACAGCAACAAATAAAAGATGGGCTGAAATCCCGGGCTTAAATGGAATACCTTTTCCTGAATCAGATGCACAAAGGTATACAATTGTGGAAGGTAAGATTGACAAAGGGGTTTATGAAAATGGTATTTTATAAGCACTTAAAGGCGCGTAGCTCAGTGGGAGAGCGCTTCCTTGACGCGGAAGAAGTCAGGGGTTCAATCCCCCTCGCGCCTACCATATAAATCAAGGGCTTACAAGTTTTCAAGTCTACCTTACCCCCGCTGATTGTATAGTTGTTGTATAGTTTTCAGGGAAACGCTCATTTAATGTCCTATCCAGAATATCAACAGCCTTTACCATATGAGAAGGTGCCAAGTGAGAATATCTAAGAGTCATTTTGATGTCTTTGTGACCTAACAGTCTTGACACTGTAGTTAAATCTACGCCTGCCATGACAAGATGAGATGCAAAAGTGTGCCTTAAATCGTGGGGATGTAGATCAATTATCTTTGCTCTTTTACAGGCTGAAGTGAAGCTGTGTTTGATATCCCGATAAGGCTTCCCGGTATCAGGATCATAGAACACATAAGGGACGTCCAGACGCCTTATAATACTTTTATCCAGGAAGGCTGCTTCTAAAGTCTTGTTGATAGGTATTTCCCTTCTCTCACCATTCTTTGTTATGTCCAGCAAGATGAACCCATGTCTAAGGTCTACTTGTTCCCATCTAAGGTTGAGAATCTCTCCTTTTCTCATTCCAGTATTTAAGGCTGTTAGCACAATTGGTTTCAGGTGAGGATCACAACCATTGATAAGTGCCTGACATTCTTCTTTTGATAGATATCTTAGACGCTTGCCTTCTCTCAACAGCTTTATTTTTCTGATGCGCTTTAAGACCTCAGATTCTATCATTTCCCATTCAACAGCCTTTGTGAACATGTGCTTCAGGGTATTCAAAATCTTATTGCAGCTTGAGTTCTTTAAACCTCTATTCATAAGGTCCGTCTGCAGTTGCTCTACAAGAATTGTGTTGAATCTTCTGAGAGGCAAGTTACCAAACATTTCAATTAGAGGAATCATTTTCCTTTCTCTTCGCTTCTTCTTTAATCCACTGGTCTTTGATGGGTTGATGATGTACTCTTTAATTTTCGCCGATCTTTGCCTTCCAGTAATCCAGTCTAAATACTTGCCGGCAAGTTCCTTAAAGGTGTAGTTCTCTATCTTCTTTACCTCGGGCTGTTCGCCCTTCCTGATAGCACGTTTTCTATCGAGCAATAAATCTTGAGCATCTTCAATGTTTGTGCTGCCTGTAGATTCATATTTGATTTTTCCATCAAGATCAGCGTAACGGATCCAATAAATACCGCCCACTTTTCTTTGATATATGCCCCTATACTTATTTTTTCTTTTCCTTGCCACGTTTCTTTTCACCTCCTTTTCTTGCCCTTGCCTTAAGAACACCTCCTTTCTTAGCCTTCAAACACTTCAGGGCAATATGCAAGAAGGCTGGTATTTTTCTTTTCCCTGATTCCCATTGCGATATGCACGGCTTTGTAATTCCAAGCAAACTTGCTAATTCATCTTGAGTTAAATCATGTTTCTTGCGCCATGCTATAAGCTCTTGAGGAATCATATTAACAATGTTAACAAAAATAATTTAATTTGTCAAGTCTTTTTTTAAAAAAAATTAACTGCTATTTATTGTTCAATTTTTTGAGTATATTTTCGGTTGTATTACAGGCAGGAACATTGAAGGAATTCATCCACTTATCAATTTCTTTCTTTCTGAATCTTAGTTGGCCGTCTATTTTTATGTGTGGAATTTCTTTGAGATGTGTCCGCTCATAGATCCATTGCTTTGATACCTCAAGATACTTAGCAAGCCCTTGGACATCATAGATAGCATCTTCTTCCTCATGCTTCCTATCATTGGATAAGAAAGGCTTTAAGATTTCCGCTACTGCTGATGCTATGGCCTGGATATCTTCCTGTTCGAGTTGAGTTTTCATAGTAGGTTCCTGCCAGGGCGTTTTTCTCTCAGGTACTCGTCAATCTTCTCAGCTCTTCGACCGATAAAAAACCGATCTTTTTTAAAAATCTGCCCGAGATACTTCTGTTCCAATTTTAAAATTTCTTTACCGATCCATATTAAAACTGAAAATTCACCGAGTTCGTTGACCGGTATCAATCGCCTTTTGTGTTCTGGCGGAGGTGGGAAAGCTAAACTAAGAATATCCCGCACACAATTTTTTTTATCTTTCCATGCGCAATTCATTTTTAAGTATGGCTCTAATTGTGAAATTGCTCTTTCTTTGACTTCCTCAAATTGAGCGCCTTTCTTCGCACTCTCAAAAAATTCTTTTAGGATCTGAGTGACATCGTGACTGGGAGTATCTATGCTGGGACCGATCCGAGCGTCATCCTCAAGAAGGAATCTGTCAGGCCGATACGTGCTATCCGGTATTTCCTGAGACGGGCTGCCTTCTCGGATGTCATCACTCCACGGATGATTCATCCTACGGACTCCAAAATAGCATCACATTCTTTGATTCCGTTCAACAGTTTCCCTATATAAATTTCCAGTTCAAGGCCAAAGACTGAAGCGTTCAAAGCATAACTTTTCTTTAAAACTTCATACCGAGTCGGTATTTCTTCTTTCTTGATACATTCTTTTATTACTTCCTCAATAGCGCCCTGATTCTCTGCCAGTGCCTGTGCATAATGAGATTGCTTCTTGGTAATACCATTAGGTAAACTTTCAGTGGTTCCTCTGAGAGAACCATTGAGTTGTTTGTCAAATTTTGGTTTAGGTATCGCCTTCAGCAATTCACCCATCTTAGCCTCGGCATAAAGAACTGCCGTTGCGACATCCTGAGCATCATTGAGGGCCTGGTCCCTTACGCCTTTTGCGAGACCTACTTTCTCAATGGCCCTTACTTTGGCTTGATTCCATGTATATGTTCTAATCCGATATACTTTTTTTATATTCCCGTCATTAGCCAAATTAGCCCAAAAGACTAATACACTAATTTTGTTTTCTCGACATATATTAGAAAATAATAATTCTTGCCCATGGGGAATATCCTGACCTTGCTGTTTATGTTCGAGTATTAATCCACAGCCATTGATTTCTACAAATCCATCTATATCAGTTGGTCTTATGTCTCTCGGAAAACATTTATTTAAAAAATTCCAATCTACCCTTGTGTGATAAAATGCTTCTTTATTTTTTATATTACCCATTGAATTTTTGGACGACCGAACCAAATTGCGAAAATATGTCAGCAAATTTCTTTTTATTTGGACCAAAATAAATAAAACAACTACCGTGAGTAGAACTTGTTAGCTTTTCTTTTGGTGAATCAAAATCAATACGGTGATTCGTAAAGCAGATTAAGCCATCAAAAAGAGGTTGAAACCAAGTGGCATCGGTAGCCCGTGAATTTACAAGAATAATGCCTTCAGCAATATTACCCTTTTCGTATTCACTAATAAACTTTTCTATAAAGAAAGGAGTTCTATCACCATAAGGCGGGTTTAAAAATACCTTGCCAGTCCACTCATGTAACAAGCCATCATTTTCCTGTGAATAATATTTCTTAGCCTTTACGGTTTTATTGGCTTCATCACAAGAAGCGGGGTCTAAATCAATCTTATTGATAACTTTGTGAACTGCATCAATATATATTTGAGGTGTCCACCATTCAAGGTCTTTGCTTAATAAAACCTTATCACTTCCTATTTGAAAGGCATGCTTTGACCATGTTTCAGCTTTAGGTACTGCATACTTAGAGATAAACATTTCCTTGTCGGGATGTTTTTGGTAGAGACTTTGCCATTTTTGGAGAGACTCTCTTTGTCTTCCTGTTTGTTTTTCAAGAGATAGCCAGCTAATTGCCGAATTTACCCCCCTATATTCGGCAATCTCCCTTCCCTTCTCCCACATACCTATCTCGATTCTAAGGCGAGATTCATAAAAACCACCATAAACTTCTTGATAAATCTGCTGATCTATCTCATCCAATCTTCCTTTTAAATTTTTATGCTCTATCAACTCATTCATTATTTATTTCTTTTATGAAATTTAATAATTTGATATCAGGGTAAAACCACTCACCATGGCTTTTACAGTAGTCATATTTTTTATGTAATTCTTTTTCTGTCAAGGTGGTAGATTGATAAGTGCCAATGACGCTTAACTTTAGTGGAGAACCTGTTTGAAGAGCAGATAATCGTAATGAAAGATCAATACACGTTCCTATTTTTATAAGACCATTTTCGGCTTGTATAAAATAAATGAAAGACTTTCGATTATTTAGGTGCCGAAGTATTGTTCTTTCGCTTATATGTTCTTTAGTTTCTGGTGTCATGAGCCCAACTAAAAAGATCCAGCCGATCATCATGAAGTTGAAACCCTCTCCGACCATCTGATAATAAACCTGTCTCAAGGTAAGAGGCTTATAGTCCTCAAGCTCTTGAAGAATCGCCTTCACTTTGTTTAACTTACCAAACTGTTTAGATGTCCAATTCCAGTTACGTCTTGCCATTGTTTATTTATCTTCTCCGGTTCATTTGCTTCCAAGCTTTATGTCCGGCAATCATGTAGCGTAAGAATTCAATTAGTAACATCTATTACTACATTACTTTTTTTAGATTTTTGTAGCCGTTTGTCATTGCCCTTCAGTTCGACAATGGTGCACATTTCCGAGATACGTGAGGCGATGCGGTCTCCAAGAGATTCAGCTATTCCATCTAAGCTTAGATTACTTGTGATGATGGTCTGACTCTCTTCTGTGTACCGCGTGTCAATGAGTATATAAAGGATCTCAATACTCCAGTCTGATGATTTTTCTGCACCAAGGTCATCTAAAATAAGTGTTCCCACATCCAAATAGTCGGAAAGGATTTCTTCTTCTGAAATGCCTGCGCGTTTAAAAGCTGCCTTAAACCCTATCAACAGTCTTGGCACACTTACGATTTTGAGGTCGAGCAAACTTTTAACCTCTTTAGAGACATATCTGTAAATAGCTTCATGGATCAACGCACAAATTAAATGCGTCTTCCCAAGACCGATACCGCCACTGATAAAAAAACTATCACCTGCGAAAAAAGATTCGACCGCCGACCACACGCTGGGTCTAAAGTCAAATTTCGTAGCATTCATAAATCGAGAGGGAACACCGACTCTCATTAAAATATCTTCGATTATCTCGTCATATTTCTGTAATAAGTCCGGCATATTTCCCCGGCTCTGCTTTAATAATGTTTGAAGGATCTTTTACTCCTTTCTTTTTAAAGCTCTCGAATGGCCTATTGATGTTTAAAAATTTTTCTAATGCGTTATCTCGACTTAGAAATTGTCGAAGGGTCCAGCGGTATGAAAAAAAATAATCGTCGCTGTTTAGAATAAGTGCGTAGTTTTCTATGGCTTCTCTAATTTCTTCAGAAGTATATTTATTTAATACTATTCTTATGCAAGATTCGTTTCTTTGGAAATCTCTATGAACAATAATCTCTTGAGAATTCCAGTAGTCAAAAATCTCTATATAAATACTTTTTTCTTTTGTAAATATTTCTTTTTTCTTTTGTGGTACCCTTTTTGGGTAACTTTTTTTACCTTTTTTGGTAACAGTCGTTACCTTTTTTGGTAATGTTACCTTTTTTGGTAATGGTCGCCATGTCTCGAAATCCTTGTTAATGCTATACTTTTTATTGACACTATTACCTTTTTGGGTAATGAGATTTAGAAGAAGTAATTTTTGGATTGCCTTGCAGACAGCTACCTTTGGCAGTCCTGTAGCCAAACAAAACTGACTAAGAGATATAAAATCTTCTCTCTTGTTGAATCCGAAAGTTTTGCGTACGATTGTATCGAACACTTGTCCTGCCTCTCCCGGAATTCTTATTCTGGCTTTAGCCTCAAGTAGCTCATTTGCGATACGCGTGTATCCATCTTCAATCTGTGGATTCGCCATCTATATACCCTGGCCTATCTACTGTGATTTCTTTTCTCTTTAGTGACATGGCGTTCTTTCCACTTTCGAAATGCTGAATGCACTTTTCTAATGTCATCGGTGGTCAATTTATCCTTAAATAGATCCCTAATCACTCGCGCCTCAGCTTTTCTTTTGGAAGAAGACTTAGTAAGAATACTTTCGTAGAGTTCTCGCCTTTGGGCTGCCGTTATGTACAGCGCACTCTTCATAAGTACATTGTGACAAAATCTCAATGTGCAATACTTGATAGCCGCGTAAAAGCTTGATAATCGGTGATTTATAGCAAGATGATTTTTTGACTATGAAACTCTATGAAATTGTGTAAAAATGTAACCTGTTGATTTAATAAAGAAAAATACGCTTTTTTGATAGTCGAAAACTTTACTTTGTTACCAAAAGTTTCTAAATGTTTTTTAAAGAGGATAGAAATGGCTTAAATTAAGGTTTTGAAGACTTTCTGAGGAATTTTTGTTTATCCCTGTAAAGGCTCTGAATAACAGCTCTCCTGCTAAGAAGCGTTGATGCATGGTCTTGGATCTCTTTGATGATTTTTGTCTTCTCTTTCTTATCTTGAGTGGCGAGATACTTTTTGCTGTAGCCTTCTCTTATGTTCGAGATATGCCAAGGAATTAAGTATTCCCGCTTCCTTCTGTGATCAAAAATTACTTTGCTGATTTGTTTGGTTGCCTTCGGGCATGGATCTAAAATTTGGTGCTGCTTTTCCTCGATACAGTTTGAATCAAGACAGTTTCCTCTCTTATATTTGCACCCTGTAATTCTCAGAATTCCGAGCTTGGAAAACAGGTAACCTATTTCAGGTCTATATCCTTTGGCTTTACCCTTGAAGGCTTCTTTTGCAATATGTATACAGAATAAAACTAATTGCTTCTTAAACAAATCTTCGGTAGCTCCGCGTCTTGGTCGTATAAGTTCTTCTGGACGGTCCTCAAGGACATATTTTGTTAGCTTTGGCTCAACATGTTCTATAGCTTTATATTCCGCAATCAAATAAGCGATGTCTCCCAAATATTCTCTAAACCAGTTATTATTCCCGAATTTCTGACTTAATGGCAGGGGATTCAGACATTTCACAATAACGGTGTAAATTTTTGTTACAAATTTATCTCTGTACTTTTTGGCTTCTTCAAAAATATCGATCCCATCAAGGTCAAGGATGGGGAAACAATTGAAATCTTCCAGCCAATAACACTTTAAGGAATCAACTTCATCTGAGATTTTCTTCTTCAACCGTTTCTCCTTACGGTCCCCCAAAGATTCATTTTTGAGCCCAGGGAGTGGAGATGCTCCTTTTCCCCGTGCACCAGGTAGGGCTCAAACTTTATAAACTATTCACTTCTTTACTTTTTTAAACACTTCGGAGAGGATCTCTTGCCGATACTTTTTCAGTAGGTCAGAAACACCTTCCTCGAGAAGGGATACCAATGTCCGATCACTCCGCGCACTCAGGACTTTTAAAGACCGAACATAATCCTCTCGCAACCTTACTCCGACAAGTTTTACAGCTCGTGTTTTTGTCATCCTTAATAACTCCTTTGCCGACTATTGTAACTATTCAACATATTCATTACAACTAAAAAATATCTCTTGACAAAAAATCAATTGTTAGCTTATTATCTTGTTAACATTTCTTTTATAAATAATTCAGGGAAAGAAGGAGGGGAAAATGGCAGACAGAAGTAAGGAACTCCAAGCGTGTAAAAAAGTTATCAAGGAAAATGAATTACCTCCGGAATCTGCAATGATTTTGGAGCGCGAGGACTTACCGGTAATTGCAAAAATCATGGATCTGGTCATGGCAGGTTCAAGGAAATTATCTCTTTTGGAAACGATGTTCGATAACGTAGATTTGCTTGAATTAAAAGGCCGTGAGTTTGTTGCAACCAAGAGCGTGGTTCATGAAGTTTTCAACCTTTTGGATGCGGCTGAATCTCTGTATTGTTCAACACACTAATTCTATGGATGATGCTATATTCAGAATGAAAGATAGTTCAATCAAAGAGATGGCAATAATATATTACAAATTTGCCAAAGAAAAGCATGTCAGAGCAGGTCATGAATTTGATAGATTTGAGTTCCCAATATTTTTAGGTGAGGGTCCTACCGTCAAGATAGGCGAAGGTCATGTTTATCAGGGAATACTTAAATGGGTGTGGGTCTTATATCCGGACGGATCCAAAAGACAGATAACAATCGATTATAACCACGAAGTGAAATAATTCAGAGGTCCTTACATTAAAAAGAGGAGAAAGCACCATGGAGGAGAAGGGAAATCAAAAGAAAGTCGATGTTTGTATAAGTTTAATTTTAAAATTTGGAAAGCCTTCTTTATACAAGCATATCTTTGAGAAGTCTATATATACGGGCAAGACAGAAGCTGATATCGTCAAAGATATCTCAGAAAGAAGTAATCTGAATAAAGAAGAAACAATCAGGTTTCACTCTGCATATAGGAAATGGAAAGCAAGGCATAACGAGAATGGATTGGTTGAAATAAGAATGAAAGGACTCGGTTTTAAGTAAGGACTCTAAAATTAATAAGGAGGTAAGACAGAGATGAAAGAGTGGGTCATGCCTTTTTTTCTTCAATTACAAAAGAGGAGAAAATATAGAGAATATAAGGAGGAGAAAGATATACCGGATGTCGCTGTCTTTTATGCATTAGTCGACCAGCTTGAGTGTGATTTTGGTGGTGGTATAGGAGGCGACGTAGATTGGTTTACCAGCCTTTTTGGTTCAGTTTTAGCTGATCTTCCTGAAGAAGTATTTAAAAAGATTCAGGGAATGAGAAGAAATGTTTTTTTTATCTTTACTCCATTCCCTGGTGCCGAGGTTAAGATTTTTCAAATGGAAGACAGAAAACTCGAGGGGACTCTAAGGATAGTAAACTTTCCTTATGATTCAATTTTCATGCCCCCAGTAGCCTGCAGAGGACAAATTGCTCATGAACTTGCACATATTTTTTTGGAACATGGTTGTGGTAATGAAGAAAAACAAAACGAAGAAGACATAGAAGATCAGACCGATGCAACTGCCAAAGAGTGGGGATTTGAAAAAGAAATAGGAGAATTGAGGGATTATTATAAAAGCCTGGAAGTGGAGGAAATAATATGAAATTCATAACAGTCACTGAATTGAAACAAAAAGTTACCCAAATAGTGGCTGAAATTGAATCCAACAAGACTGATGTGGTAATTACAAAGAATGGCAAACCTGTTGTTTTGATGCACTCTATTAGCGAGAAGGATTTTATTTCAGATAGGGAGAGAATTAGCCTTTTTGACAAGAAATCACAGCAAATTGAAAAAAGAATGAAAGAGCTCGGTTATGGACCTGAGCCCAGAGACGATATCTCGGGTAAGGGCAATACTTAGGGATGGGGTATTTTAGAAAGTAAAAGGAGGTGATATTATGGATAACATATCAAGCGCCCATACAACCATGAAATACATCACTAAAAAAGAACTTGCAGATGTACTCAATATTTCTGCTGAAGAAATTTTAAACATGGTCCGGAATAGAGAGATCTCTTTCTACAAATTCGGCTACAGAACCTTACGCTTTGATCTGGAAGAAGTAAAAAGGTGGATTCAGTCCAAGAAGGTTATTCCGATACCAAGACCCTTATCATTACAAAGAAAGGCTGGATAACATGGGGGATTTTGAGGGAATGAACCAAGAAAAATATATCTCGCCAATTGAACCAGTTGACAAAAAATTATACGAAAAGCTTATGGCTAAATATGAAAATTTTACTTTTGATGGAACTGAGTTTAATTTAGGCCCTATCAAAGTTCAAATTGATTTAAAAATAGCAAAGGCCTTAGATATTTCAGAAGAAGAAATAAAGAATGTGGTTAAGGACTTGTGCATCCAATTTTTTAAAGTATGCTATGACAATAAAATACACTTAAAACAAAAAAATATTTCTATATTTGTTGATCCTGATATTGATCGCGGTCTCTCTGCCGATATGATGGTAGACGATAATACTATCTGGGGAATTGTATGGATACCGACATTGCATCTCAAACCTTATTATCTTTTCTGCTATACTTTTTTGCATGAGATAGGACATTGTTGGTTAACTTTTCGTTATGAATCTTTAGCGGTTCATGAATATTTTGTGGACGTAGTTGCAGCTGTGTCCTTGAGCAGAATTGTTCCTTTTCACTCAAGAATATATAAAGACATCTTAAAATTAGTCTCTTATTTCCATCGCGAGAAAAAAGAGTTAAGACTTCTTTTACAGAATCCAGACTTATATCTTCGAAATATATTGGATAAATTAGACCAAAAAGAATCTTAAATATAAACTTAACTGATAGAATTATGAAAGAAGAAACTAAACTAAAATGAAATTCCAAAACCCGGCAAATGGCTACATAGTAGAAACAGAGACCCCCTGGTTATGGACCCTGCTTTTTGGTGGTTTTTATTTCATAAAACACAGGGCCTGGTTGCATGCATTTATCTCATTTCTGTTGGCAGGAATCACCGCGGGTCTATCCTGGTTCTTTTATCCCTTTTTCGGTTCAAACGTAATAAGGGATGCTTATCTAAGAAAAGGCTGGATTGAACTGGATGAGCCTCAATCAAAAAGTCCTCTGGAACTAAGACCATACGTCCCATGGTGGGAAAGGTATTTTCGTCTAAGGAAATAGACTTCTTCATGAGATGCGGACTGTAAAAAAAGTTCGGTAGTGTCCTAATTTGATTTTAAACTACTGCTCAGAGAATGAGCACAACTAAGAGGATTATATATTTTAGAAAATAGTGGAACGATTAAAAAGTTATATCCAGAATTGTTTAGGGTCTATATTAAACCGTCTTAATATTGAATCAATAACCTTCTTACTATGCTCAGTGCCTTCCCCATGATATTTGACCGGTATTTGTGGCCCTTCATATTTACTACCTAATCCTGTTTTAAAAACGAGCATTCTTTCACTCCCTTTACCTTTAGATGGAACTTCAATTACATCAAAATTTTTTAGCTTCTTTAATAGTTCTCGATGTTTTAAGGGATGGGGTTTGATTTTATCATGCAAAACAGAGCTCTACCTCATTGATGGGTGGACGCTTTTTACTCTCTTTCCTATCGTCAGGTATATCAATTCTAAGTTTGCGTATTCCACAAATTTTAGCTGTCTGAAGTTTAGCCCATTCTTCTGGAGGGGCGGGTTTGAATATAAAACCCAAGTTATCATTTTGAAATGCAAAAATAACCTGACATTTTATCAAATCAATAATATTATCCTCAACTTCTCGATTACTGTTAGCCGTAGCAACTAAGTCCATCTGAAGACAATGAGCTACCCATTCACCTTCTTCGTGATAAATCAAGACGTTCAATTTAACGGATGGGTATTTCCTAAATAAACTCTTGATCATATCACCCTCCTTGCCTCATATTAAATTTTCCTTAAAATACTTCAGCCTAATAAAAAGCAAAAAATATGCCTTATATCAAAATTTAGAACTTATCTTTAAAAACAAAGAGTTATGATATATGATTGCATGGTAAACAGAGTCAGAGGTATGACATTTTGTAACCTTATGTACCACAATAGATGAATGACGAGTGAAAAGTCTCCCTATCATCTTTGTCCCCCTTTGGTTTTAGTTGGAAGAAGAAACACCCGATATCACCATTTCGGATGCTGTCATAATTTAAGTATAGCACAAAAGATATTTGTCAAGCATAAAAAAGTACTCTTGTCAAGTATCCTTTAAAAATACAGCATTTTTTTATGGTCTGTTATTCCTGCTTCCATTGTACTCTTTAATGTCCTATGAATCCTCATAAAGTTGTAATGAGCAAAATGCAAGGCCAATTGTTGGCAATAATCAAAATGAAGCCAAAAGTAACAATGGTGTCATACTCTGA
>CAZXCW010000016.1:0-23971 GCA_964639385.1 uncultured Nitrospiraceae bacterium | reverse complement strand
AATAAATTGAACAGATTCTATGAGACTATTAAGAATTAAGTTTACAAAGCAGTAGCGGCCTGACAACGACTGTAACAGGTGCCCTAAAAGAAGGAATCAAAGATATAGAGGACGAACTCGGGATCTTTATTGCTGGAGGAAAAGGTAAAACATCAAGGAAGACACCAGACCAGATTCTCTCTTATGCTGATAGATATTCTATTAATGCCCCACCCCTGATTTATGCAAGCAGGATGTCCGCTAAAGTTGACAACACAGCCATTCAGGATGGCTACCAGCTTTACCACCATGTCTTTATCTCTACCTTTAGAGGTGAATGGGCTGTGGTACAACAGGGAATGAATCCAGCTAATAAGAAGGCAAGGCGTTATCACTGGCTGGGAGAAGATGTAAAGGATTTTGTCGTAGAGCCTCATAAGGCAATCTGTTCTGAAGCAAGGCATAAGACGCTGAATATGGTTGCGCTTGAAAGCGAGGACGCAAGGAAGATTTCGGTAGCTTTGTCAAAAGAAGCTCCGGATAAGGTTATAAAAGAAGCGAAGACGATTTCCGGGTTGTCTTTACCTGAAAGGCATAATGTATCAGTGCTCGATATTGGTTTAAAAAGACTGTACACCATTCTCACAAAGACATATGAGAAGCAGCCGCAGAATTTCGAGAGCCTTCTCGGAATTGAAGGACTCGGGCCAAAAACAATAAGGGCATTAAGCCTTATATCGGAGTTGATTTACGACATGCCACCGAGCTACTGTGACCCAGCGAGGTTTAGTTTTGCCCATGGAGGAAAAGACGGAACACCTTTCCCCGTTGATAGAAAAATATATGATAAGACGATTGAGATTATGAAAAATGCTATTCAGTCAGCAAAGATAGGTAATACTGAAAGAGTAGATGCAATAAAGAGACTCAATAAGTATTTTCAGATTAATCTGCAAGAGTAGTTGAAACCACCTCTTCGAGGGATGTAATACCTGCTAATGCCTTTTCCATGGCATCTTGCCTTAATGTTTTCATGCTTGTTTCTATAGCTGTTTTCTCCAATTCCTCGGTGGTAGCCCCTTTTATTAAAAGGCTTCTTAATTTTTTGTCCATTGAAAGGAGCTCGAATATTCCGGTACGTCCCCTATAACCTGTCCCCTCGCAGGCATTGCAACCTCGCCCTCTATAAAGGGTTGTTCGGGGTTTAATGTCACCCTTTGATAGCTCTACTTCTTCACCAGTTGCTGTATAAGACTCTTTACACTTTGAGCATATCTTTTTTACAAGCCTCTGGGCACATACCAACAGTAAGGAGTCTGCAACAAGGTATGGCTCTATGCCCATCTTCATTAGCCTCGTTATCGTTCCAACAGCATCACTTGTGTGAAGGGTGGAAAAGACAAGATGTCCTGTAAGTGAGGCTTCAACCATAGTTTTTGCTGTTTCTAAATCCCTAACCTCTCCAATCAGAATAATATCAGGGTCATGCCTCATAAATGCCCGTATTGCTTTTGTAAAGGTATATCCTGCAATAGGGTTGATATGGCTTTGTATTATCTGGCCTCCGAGGGTGTATTCAACAGGGTCTTCTGCGGTAACTATTTTAACGTTGGGATTATCAAGGGTTTTGAGGGAGGCATACAGAGCAGTTGTCTTTCCACTCCCTGTAGGGCCAACATGAAGAATAACTCCATAGGGCGCACTTATGGCTTCTTTGTACAGTCTCATGTTGTGGTTATTAAGTCCCAGCATGTCAAGGGAAAGTATAGGGCTTTTCTTATCAAGTATTCTCATCACAACATCTTCCCCATAAAGCGTAGGCACAGTAGAAACACGGAGGTCTATTGTTACAGATGGTTGGTGTTTTGTAAAATCTATTCTTCCATCCTGAGGCTGCCTCCTTTCGTCTATCCTCATATCACACATTATCTTCAGTCTCGTTATAAGGGCATTCTGTGCATATTTTGGTACTATCATGACTTCTGAAAGCTCTCCATCTATACGATATCTTATGCGCAGATGGTCTGAGGCAGGTTCGAGATGAATGTCACTGGCTCTTTTTTTAAATGCTTCCTCAATTATCTTATTGGTAAGTATAACAATCGGGCCGCTGTTTTCTGTAGCATCCTCTCGTGCAACCTCTGCAATCTCTATCCTCGGTTTCAAGCGCAATGCTACCTGTGTTAGGATGCTTCTCATCTCTATCTCTTCTTCTTTTGGAATTGCATAGAATCTATCAATAGCTGTATGGAGTTGTTTTGATGTGGTCATCACCACTCTTACATCTCTTATTGTGTATTTGGCACCCCTATAAAGGCGTACTACCTCATCCAGCGCAATGAAATCCCTTGGCTCAACCATAGCAACGGTAAGAGTGCTGTCTTCATATATTAAAGGCAACACTTTATAGTTCTTTGCATATACAGGTTTTATGTGCCTTAGCAATTCTGACGGTGGCCTTGGATACGAAGAGAGATCTACAAATTCATAGCCAAGGTATCTGGCTTTTACAGTAGCTAACTTTTCCTCAGAAAGGTTAGTTTCTAAGAGGATTTGTTCAATACTCTTCTTTTCTTTTACAACCCTTGTAGAAAGCTCCTGAAGTTTTTCTTTTGTCAGGAACCTGCCCTCTATGAGGAGCTCCTCAAGACTCTTTCCAGATGGTTTTCTCAAAATCATTATGCCTTCGTAAACTAAGCCTACCCTTGCTATAAGATTAGGGCTTTCTTTCTAACGGAGTAAAGATAAGGATCAGTCTTTTAACCCTATCCTTATCATCGAGATAAGGAATAATTTTTACCTCGAGTAACTCCAATAATGCTACTCTTTTAAATCCATAAAGAAGAACCTCATTTGTTTTTTCCTCAAGAGCGGTATTGCTGAAGTTAGAAAAAAGTTCAAAAAAGTATTTTCCAATCATTTCCTGAACAGGGTATCTCATGCCACTCATGACCTCTAAGAATTTACTTGCGGAGATAATCTTTTTCTTCGTATCCAGAATGCATACGCCTTCTTCAATATCGTCAAGAATATATTCCTTAAGCTTTTTTTCGTCTTCTATGGTCTGGTATAAAAGGGCATTATTGATAGCAATACCAAGCAAGTATGAAAATCGTTCCAATGCGGTTACATCAGAGTCTAAAAATCCTCCAGATTTATTAAGTGCTTGAAACACACCGATAACGTGGCCGTCTGCTTTTACCGGAATCGGTGTAACCAATACGCTTTTTGTCCTATATCCGCTTTCTCTGTCCCATTTTCTGTCGAAACGCAGGTGCCTGTCAATGGCTTTCAATTCAACATCGTTATAGGCATCTTTAACATTTACAATCTTTTTTGTCATAGCCGCATAACCGGCAAGGCTTGTCTTCGTTATAGGCAAACGTATCTCTTTAAGGCTGTCTGCTTGCAAGACCTTTGAATACAATTCATTACTTTCCCTGTCAATCAGGTAAAGGGTGCATCTCTCGGCCTGGAGGATTGATTGTATTTCTTTGACTACTGTGGTGAGTAACTCATCAATGTTGAGAGTGGAAAAGATAGTATTCAGGATACCAAAAAACATATCCGGCTCTAACGGAAGTTGTATCATTTACATCTTTTCTTCATAATTAGTTATTAGAACACTGTATCCTTCTTCTGCAAGGATTTTAGCAAGTTGGATAGCATTACTCTTTACACTGAATATTCCTATCCTGACCCTGTAATATTTATTTCCATTAATATCGGCGTCTGTAATATACACATTATCGTATTTAAACTCGAGAGATGTTTTGAGTCTAACAGCATTTGAAAGCTCTTTAAAGGAACCAACCTGTATGGTAACAAGACCCGTGCTTGAGATATCTCCTATTTCCTTTATATACTTATCGTCTCTTCCTATGTATTCGATCCTGACCATGCCGACGCCATCTGCTATCAGGCCCAACTCTTTTGCTACAGCATAGGATAAATCTAGATCCCTTCCCTCTATAAACGGACCTCTATCATTTACTAAACAACTTGTAGACTTGTCATTTGAAAGGTAGGTAACTTTTAATCTTGTACCAAAAGGATATTCTCTGTGAGCACAGGTAAGGGAATTCATGTCGAATATGTCTCCTGAAGCTGTTGGTTTACCCTGGAAATCAGAACCATACCATGAGGCAACAACGTAGTGAGGACTTGTATATAGCTCGTTTCGAGCGGAGGCACAAGAAGACATGAAAAGGAACATAGGTATAAGGGAAAAAATAAATCGACTTATCATTTCTTCACTCTATGCACAGGGTGTCATTTTATAACAAAAATAGGGTGATAATGGAAGAAAAATTTAACCCCACCTAACCTCCCCTTGCTAAGGGGAGGACAAAGGAGGGGTGTGTTATTTTCGTTTTATAGATTATTAAAGCAAAAAAAGAACCTATTGAAGCTTATAAAGAGAGATGTAGAGCTGGGAAGATATTTTTTAAATCTCTACAATATATACCTGCTTAAATCTTCATCCTTAACAATGTCGGTGAGTTTGCCTCTTACATATTCTCTGTCTATTTTTAATCTGCCATTCTTTTTCTCAGGGGCTTCAAAAGATATATCTTCGAGGAGTTTTTCCAGGACAGTATGCAACCTCCTTGCGCCGATATTTTCCGTCTTTTCATTTACATATGCTGCAATATCAGCGATTTCGTCAATAGCATCCTTTGTGAAATCTATTTCTACCTGTTCTGTAAAAAGTAAAGCGGTATATTGTTTAATCAAGGCATTATAAGGTTCTGTCAGTATCTTCACAAACTCATCCTTGCCGAGGGGGGCGAGTTCAACCCTGATGGGAAACCTGCCCTGAAGCTCCGGGATAAGGTCAGAGGGTTTAGTCATATGGAAAGCGCCGGCTGCTATAAAAAGGATATGTTCTGTTTTTACAGGCCCATGCTTTGTTGCTACTGTGCAGCCTTCAACTATTGGCAGAAGGTCTCTCTGTACCCCCTCACGTGAAACATCAGGCCCATGTGCATATCCTCTGCTTGCTACCTTATCTATTTCGTCAATGAATACAATTCCTGATTGTTCTACCCTTCCAATCGCCTCTTTTGTAACTTTATCCATATCAACGAGTTTATTTGCCTCTTCTTGCGTCAGGATACTTAAAGCTTCAGGAATTTTGACCTTTTTTCTTTTTGGCCTTTCAGGCATGAAACTGCCAAGCATCTCCTTAAGATTTATCTCAAGCTCTTCAAGTCCTATATTCGAGACAACACCGAAGGGTATTATCTTTTCCTTAACTTCTATATCTACATATCTGTTGTCGAGCTTCCCCTCCTTGAGATGCGCCCTAAGCCTTTCTCGTGTCTCTTTGTACCTTTCTCGTTCTTCCTCTTCGAGTCCTGCTCCTCTTGTTCTCGGTTGTGGCAGAAGCAAATCAAGAATGCGTTCCTCTGCAATAACCTTCGCCTTTTCCTGGACCTTTTCCATATGTTCTGATTTAACCATACTTATAGATAGCTCTGTTAGGTCTCTTATCATTGACTCTACGTCTCGGCCAACATAACCTACTTCAGTAAACTTTGAGGCTTCGACCTTCACAAAGGGAGCATTCGCAAGTCTGGAAAGTCTTCTTGCAATCTCGGTCTTACCCACACCGGTAGGACCAATCATAATTATGTTCTTTGGTAATACCTCATCTTTTAAGTCAGGAGAGAGCCTCTGCCTTCTCCACCTATTTCTCATGGCAATGGCTACAGCCTTTTTTGCGCTATGCTGTCCGATGATGTATTTGTCAAGTTCTTCTACTATCTTCCTTGGGGTGAGATTATCCATAACTTTATGATAGCTCCTCTATGGTTATATTTTTGTTTGTGTAGATACAGATATCAGAAGTGATCTTCATAGATTGTTCCACGATCTCCCTTGCTGAAAGCGAAGTATTTTCATAAAGGGCTCTTGCCGATGCCTGACCATAAGGACCCCCAGAACCAATGGCTGCAACTCCGTCCTCAGGCTCGATAACATCACCCGTGCCTGAAATGATAAAACTGTGTTCTAAATCGGCCACGATCAGAAGAGCCTCGAGTCTCCTCAAAACTTTGTCGGTCCTCCAGTCTTTTGCAAGCTCAACAGCAGCCCTCGTTAAGTTCCCTCTATAGGATTCGAGCTTTCCTTCAAATTTTTCGAATAACGTAAGGGCATCTGCTGTTGCTCCTGAAAAACCAGCAATTACTTTATCTCCAAACATCCTTCTTATCTTTTTTGCATTGTGTTTGAGTACGGTGTTACCCATTGTAACCTGTCCATCTCCGGCGATTGCGACCTTCCCATTTCGCCTAACACACAATATTGTTGTGCCTTTAAACATGTCTTTTTCTCATCCTTTTAACTGTAAGTTCTGAAAAAGCCTTAAATTTAAACATGTCATGCTGCATCCTGAAAGTGTCACTCTGAACCCTCCCCTGAAACGAGTTCAGGGTGACAAAAGACACTTTTTCAGCAGCTCAATCTATGATACATCATCAAGTTTCTCTTTTGCAAAAGGATGTGCCTTGTCATATACATCCATTAAATGGGTGATGTCCAGATGCGTATACTTCTGGGTCGTGGAGAGCGATGAATGTCCCAGGAGCTCCTGTATCACCCTGAGGTCTGCTCCGCTCTGGAGAAGATGGGTTGCAAAGGTATGCCTCAGAGAGTGAGGTCCTATCTGTCCATTGATACCTACCATCCTTGCATATTTAACAACGATGCGTCTTACTCCCCTATCTGTTAACCTTGTCCCAGTTCTGTTCAGGAACAAAGCCCTGTCCTTACTTTTGAGAAGTATCCTCTCTACCATATATGATTTGATGGCCTCTATCGCCTTAGAACCAACAGGTACAATTCTTTCTTTCCTGCCTTTCCCTTTTACCTTCAATAACCCCTCCCGTGTATTCATATCGTCTACGTTCAGTCCGGAGAGCTCACTGACCCTCAGGCCGCTTGAATAGAGAAGTTCAAGGATAGCCCTGTCTCTCGCAGACATAAAACCTTCTCCTTCAGGTCCCTCCACAAGGGAAAAGGCATCATCAACAGAAAGAAATCTGGGAAGGAGTTTTGGAACTTTAGGGTTCGGAACAAGCCTTGCAGGATTTGATTTTTTGTAGCCTTCTCTATATAAGAACTTAAAGAATGACCTTATGCTGGCAAGTTTCCTACTTACAGTGGTTTTATTCAGCCCACTCCTAATCTGTTCCGCAATGAAGCCTCGAACATCCGCTAACTCAACATCCTCCGGTCTTACTTTAACGAATCTGAAAAACTCTTCAATGTCTTTTTTGTAAGCCCTGAGGGTATGGGACGATGCGGCCCTTTCGATCTCAAGATATTTCAGGAACTTATCAATATGGTCTTTTGCGTAAGCCAGTAGATCTTCTTTGTCTGGAACCTTCACAATACATATTTTACATTTTCTTATCGGTGAGGTAAATGCGAGGGTAAGTATCGGTAGCATTTCTTTTTCTGTTATGGAAATTAGCGATATATATATAAGCTGTAAGCATGATGGCAAGATATACTATCCTCGCTCATTCTCGGGCTATCGCCCTCCGAGGCTTTCGCCTCTTTATATTTTTAAAATAGGCACAAGGACTATCGGCAAAAGAAACCGCTCAGATACTATATCCTGCCATCGCGGATCTGGAGATGCTTACGCAAGTATCTTTAATTCTGTGATACAAAGATATAGTATTTGAGAGGCTTCTTTTAAAAAGCAAGGGTAGGTTTTGGGGGCAAGGATGAGAACAAAGTAGAGGTCTGATGAATACAAAAATAATGCATATTTTTTACAAATCTGTTAAGATTTTTCGCAATGAAGTGCACATCATGGATCAGTAGATTAAATAGGAGGTAAAAATGGTAGCAGTATTAATTATCCTCGGAATCCTCATCGGTATTATATCCGCAGTTATAGCAATATATAACAAACTTATTCGTCTGAGGAACACTGTAAAGTCTTCATGGTCAGATATTGATGTCCAGTGTAAGAAGAGATACGACCTTGTGCCAAATCTTGTAGAAACCGTTAAAGGTTACGCCTCGCATGAAAGGTCTCTCTTTGAAAAGGTTACAGAGGCGAGGTCTATGGCGATGCGGGCTTCCTCACCTGCTGACAAGGCAAAGGCTGAAAATATGTTGACGGATACATTGAAGAGCCTCTTCGCTGTTGCTGAGGCGTATCCTGATCTTAAGGCAAATGCCAATTTTCTGCAACTTCAAACACAGCTAAAAGAGCTGGAAGATAACATAGAATATGCAAGAAGGTATTATAATGCTGTCGTTCGTGACTATAATATTCTTATTGAATCTTTTCCTTCAAATATAATTGCTGGAACATTCAATTTTAAACAAGAAGAATTCTTTGAGCTTGAGACCCCCGAGGTCGAGAGAAAACCAGTAAAGGTAAGTTTTTCATAAACAGAAAATGAAAGATAGATTTTGCAGTGCAGTCTTTACCTTGTTAGAAAGCCCTACTACTTGCAGTGAAGATAAACACCTATCCATATTTATAGAAAGGATGGGGTTTAAAGCCCTACTCTTTCTGACTGGAGTTGCTTTCATTATCTCCTTGCTGTTGACTATATCTTCTTCTCTTGTGTTCGCAGCGAGGAATCAAGAAATAGATAAACTGCTCAAAGAACAGGGGTATCAGTCTGTCGAAGAGGTACTTCAAAAACGTCCTTTTTCCGGGATGCAGGACTTCACAATCAATAAATTCCACTCTTATATATCTGTTAATGAAGATTCGTCTTTTACAGTCAAGGAGACAATAGATGTAGAGTTTCACAGACAAAGACACGGGATTTATAGAGAGATTCCATTTAGGTATGTAGATGAGCTTGGCAAAACCTTGAAAACTCCTATAACAGTGTTATCCATAACAGAGGGGTCTGGTAAAGACTGGAATTATAAGATAAAAAAGATGGGCAACATTATTAACATACGTATAGGCGATGCGAATAAATATGTCTCTGGAAATCAAACGTATGTGATAACGTATGAAGTGGAAAATGCCATCCTCTTTTTTGATAACCATGATGAGCTTTACTGGAATGTGACTGGCAATTACTGGAAAGCGCCGATGAAAGAGGCATCAGCAGATATTACCTTAAATGTAAAAAATAAGAGTAAAAACCTTTGGGCAGCATGTTATACGGGTGTATACGGTTCAAAAAAGTCTGAATGCTCTTTTGAAGCATCGAACAACGGCGCTGAATTTGTTACGAAGAAATCCCTAAAAGTAGGTGAGGGTCTTAGCATAGCCTTTGGATGGGATAAGGGACTTGTATCTCCTCCATCTTCATGGAAAAGATTTCTCTGGGCAATAGATCTGGAAGAAAACTGGATACTTGTAATACCCCTGTTGTCATTTCTCTTTATGATTAATCTATGGTATAGGAGAGGCAGAGACCCGAAAATGAAAGAATCTGTTACCGTTATGTATGAACCTCCCAAGTATGATAATAAGATTCTCACACCTGCAGAGGTGGGTACCCTCGTTGATGAAAATGTAGATTCAAGAGATTTGACTTCTGCCATTATTGGGCTTGCAGTAAAAGGATATATAAAAATAGAAGAAACAAAAAAGGAGGGCTTGATATTTGACCCTTCCGATTATTATCTATCAAAAGTTAAAGGGTCTGATGAGAACCTTAGTCTTTTTGAAAAAGAACTCATGGACAGCCTTTTCTCGGATTCTCCATCAGGTGTATTCGTATCTGACATGAAAAATAAATTCTATAAGAACTTACAAGAATTAAAAGATGCTCTCTATACAGATCTTGTTGAGAAGAAATATTTTTTGAGAAGTCCAGAAAAGGTAAGAAATGTTTATATAACGGCAGGAATCCTTACAATTATCTTTGGCAGTATGTTGACTGCATTTCTTATTGCCTCCCTCACAATAAAAACGATCATTTCGTGGATATTAACAGGTCTCCCTTTTTTTATCTTTGGCAGGGTAATGCCTGCAAAGACAAAGGTTGGTGCCTCTGCATATATGGATATCCTGGGTTTCCAGGAATTTCTTAACCGTGCGGAAAAAGATAGGCTTGAAAGGATGGGTGATAAAGATCTCTTCTCTAAATTTTTGCCCTACGCTATTGCCCTTGATGTTGAAGATAACTGGGCAAAGGCATTCGAGGGGGTTTATCAGGAGACACCAAACTGGTATATATCACCAGGGGGTTTCAGGACTTTCAGCCCTTACGGCTTTTCTCATTCCATTGGATCTATGACTTCAAGCTTAGCTTCTGCAATGTTCTCGTCACCAAGAGGAAGCGGTGGTGGTGGAGGCTTTGGTGGCGGCGGTTCTTCCGGAGGTGGATTTGGAGGAGGTGGAGGTGGAAGCTGGTGATAAGAACAGGGTTCAAGGGGTCAAGGATTCAAGATTAACTACTTCATATCATCTGGAAAAGATATTACCTATCAGGCGATGCCGGGTAGATAGTTGACTTCTTCATCAATCAGCGGGGCGGTTATACCGCATCCGCTGGATTTTTTTGTTAGGCATCCTTCTTCAACATTTTTATGATATGTTTTGCAAGATTATCGTTAATTTCGTCATGTCTCGGAACAGGTTGAGCGACTTTTGTTGTTGGATTCTGATACCAATCGTGTCTTCCTCCATGTCTGATAAAAATACAACCCATCTCTTCGATCTATTTTATTAAATATCTTCTTTTTAAGAGCCTTGGAGTTCTGCTACTTTACGGATGCAAGGAATATTTCCGCTGGTGAGTTCCTTATAGGTATCTTTTAAATTTTCTTCAAGTTCTTTTATTGTTTCCCCTTGAGTCATGTAATCGGGATATTCTTGTAAATATCCTAACCATATACTACCATCCTGCCAGTATACAAACTTTGCGGTCTCCATAGTTATTCTCCCCTTATTTCTTTAGTCAATATTTTATCTTTTCCACGACGCTTGCGATTGCTTTGCTTTTTCGCATCGATCTTTCGTCCCCAGTAGGCACCACAGCCTTTCTTGGAGCCGCAATGCTCAGTTTTCTTTGCTTCATAACCCATGCTATTTCTATTTTACTATTAATAACATTAAAAATCATCACAGCGAATTGCCAAAAAAATTTAAATGAAATTGAATCGTTGCATCCCGGCCTCAAAGTCACTGTCATCAAACTTTGCCACGCCTCGTCCTCTTCGGGCAATAGCCAGTCTTTTCTGAGTGATGATTCGCTGGCCATGGCTGTGTCAAGTTTTTCTCTAATGACCCAAATTTGCCGATAGGCTTTTATAATATTTATAAATCAAAGAGATGCTGAAATAAATCCAGTATGACAATAATCGCAGAAAAAGCTTGAAAATTGTCATTCTGAACTGGTTTCAGAATCTCTATCGGCAAATTTGGGTCATGATCTTAGACTTCAGGAAGTGCACAAAATCCAGTACTTCGTCTGAATGTCAATTGCGTAGACCTAACCCCAAGAGTTCGGCTGGATATAACCAGACAAACAATGTCTGGTCTCGATTATTGAGTTCACCTACAAACGGAGAAATTGGAGCTTCCTTAGAAATGTTTATTCCTGTAAGAAACTATCGGCTAACATTTGTAACACAGACGAAGCAATCAGACTCGTAAGATTTTTTGTTTGTGCCACTATAGGACGACGTGAACAAATCATCATAAGTTATCGAGCCTTTCCTTAAGTCTTTGGCGATAAGAGATTGTAAGTATTCTACTATTGATTGACCTTATCTCTAAATAAGAAAGTTCAATTATAGTTGTTGGAAAATTCCAAGCTGTTGTAAGTTTAACACTACCCTCAAGCACTACTGTTCTACTTATTCTCCGATCAGGTTCCCTTTTCTCATCCTTGTATGATGGCTGCCCATATTTCTCTACAAGCATTTGTTCAAGGCTTTTGAACCACACTTCAGCCCCTGCAGGATTCTCATCTTTAGTTTTAATTAGTACTTGTCTAAGCGTGTTTTTATAATTATCCATAAGAAATCGAACCTTGTACTTAGCACCACCTATCTCGATATCGTCTATCCCCACCGTAGCGTATGCATTTTTATAATTTTCTCTTTTTTCAAGCTGTTTTGCTTCTCCAGTAAATGCTTTCAATATTTCCTCTTCTGTCATGCCCCAGCGAGCTTTACTCCAACCCTCTACATCCTTAAGCTGAGCAAGACAATGTTGCTCATGTATAAAAAAAACAAAAAGAATTAAAATAATGCGTCTCATTTATCTTTTTCTCCCTCAAAGGAATTTGTTCATGTCGCCTAAGCCAATCATAGACGAGCTATTTCGTCTATCCCATCATTTTTAGGGTTATATCCAAAATACTTCGGATATCCCAACTATAGATTACTGATTCCAATCTATATTTTTTGGCAATTTTTGTCAATGAGATTACAGGAAGCTATTTAGCGAAAGATCCATCGAGTAGTCTTTAAAAGCCCATTCTACTTATGACAACTGCTCAGGTATTGGAAGTTGAGACTATATTAAATGACAAGCAGATCAAATTCAAATCTATCAGTATTATTATCATAACCAGCAAATAAATACCTATCTCCTGGTTGAGAGCCTTCAAACTTTGAAACTTCGTCTTTAAGATTTTCTATTATTTTTAATACATCACCTTTCTTTTTCATCCCCTGAAAAATCATGATACGATGTTTAGTTCGTGCCAGCAGCAATTTTTCGAAATCATTCCTTATATCCTGGATATCCCCCCATTCACATTCCATCGCCAAAGGAGAATATACTATATACTTATCTTTATCTAATTTCAGCCAAATTACATCATAAAGCCATTCTTCCCAATCTGTTTTCTCATTACATGTTGATGCACAAACATAAAACTCCATCTCCTTCCCAAGTTTGCATATTCTTCTTTTGATTTCTTTTGTCCATTTAGGATTTGACCAACTTGATATTTCATCCTCATGGAGCATTGCTTCTAAAATTTTCTTAATCTGTTTTTCAATTTTGTCATACTTCTGCATCTGTTCCCCCCTAAAACAATATTTTTGATTGTTTTCATACTAAATTTATCCTAACATGTTTTCAAATAAATAATATCACCCTGCTTAATATATCAATTTTTGAGAGGAAATACGAACTTTTACTAAGGACATGCAAATGTTTCATACAGGAAGTATCGAACGAATAGCAGAATCATCACAGCGCATTGACTTTTCTGTGAAAGTATTAATCGAAATACAATCTGACATCGCTGTAATATCAAATCTTAATGTTTTACTTGAAGTCTTGATTCTATAAGAACGCTGTTAGGAATTTTTGAAAAGTGAACTCCTTTACGATTCAAAAGTGAACCATTTTTCTTATAATTACCTGTCATTCCGACTTGTTCGGAATCTTTCTTGCCGTTCGTTTCTCCTTTGTCATCTGTTTATAAGAAGGATTCTGGACAAACCGGAATGACAATAAGACGACATTTCCATTTAAATGTAAACTTATCTCTATCATAATGGATTGGTCATTCACTTTTAATGCTTAAATTTCCTATCAGCAGTTCACTTTTCAAGCATTAACAGTTCACTTTTCAATCGTAAATAACATTCTATAATAACGCTTGACATTATTAACGACTATCGTTATTATAGAAGATGATAAAAAGCTTTCGTTGCAAGGACACTGAAAAGCTCTTCCGAAGGCAATTTTCATCAAGGTTCCCTTCAGATATGCGACGTAATGCTTTAAGAAAATTATTGATTTTGGATGCCGCAGATCGCTTGGAAGATTTACGAATACCGCCAGGCAACCGGTTGGAAAAACTTGCCGGCGATCGCAAGGGGCAATATAGCATCCGTATTAATGATCAATGGAGGATATGTTTTCGTTGGCATCAAGGGGATGCCTACGATGTTGAAATAGTTGACTACCATTAGGAGGTAACAATGAACGTCAAAAGAACTGAACCTATTCACCCAGGGGAAATATTGTTCGAGGAATTTCTGAAGCCTTTGGGAATAAGCCAGTATAAGTTGGCCAAAGATATTAGCGTGCCACCACGCCGTATCAATGAGATTGTTCAGGGGAAACGTTCTATAAGCGCGGACACGGCACTTCGGCTTTCACGCTATTTTGGACTTTCAGAACGTTTTTGGCTTAATCTTCAGTCTCGATACGATCTGGAAAGAGAGAAGGATAGATTGGATAGACGCCTTGAAGAAGAGGTAAGAGTTTTAGCATTAAAAAGCGCCTAACATTACATGTAATTTTTAGTATTTCACTCGGCCTTCCTGGCTCCTCCAGGAGTCGTGGACTTAGCCCCCGTAATTCTTTATTATTTAATCGACGCCAATGTATTTTCCAGGCTTTTCACATCCTCTACATTTAGTGCTTTTGCAGAGGGTTCTATTCTTTTGATAAGACCTGAAAGAACTCTTTTAAGCTGCTTGTTTATTCGCTTTAACCTGCAGTTTTACCTTTTCATGTTCCTGAAGAATCTTAATAATCTCCAGAATATTCTCAGCTCTCGGGTTGCCGCGAGGTCCGAGCATGCGGTGAATGCTTTTGCTCGATTTTTTCAGTTTTTTGGCGAGTTCCTGAAAAGTGATGGTAGCGTTAATGTAATCGCGCAGAATTGCCTTGCCTGCATCAAGGTCTCCTGAAAGCAGTTCGTTGACCGCTTCTGCCAGCATATGTCTGCGGAAATTGGCATCATGTTCAGCACGTCTTAAAATTGTTTTACGAAAGTTCCTTGTAATAGGCATATTACCTCCTTACCTTTTTTCCCCCTTATCAGTTTTGTATTGTGCCCAGAGTAATTGAGCTTTTCTGATATCTTCGCTCTGAGTTTTCTTGGAACCGCCTCCCAGCAGTATAATCAAAGTATTGCCATCCTGACCAAAATAAATCCTGTACCCCGGGCCAAAATCGATTTTATATTCCGAAACACCCTTACCAATAGATATCACATTTGATAAATTGCCTTGTTCTAATCGATATAAAGCTGTAGTAACTTTTGCTGATGCATGAGCATCCAGACTGTTAAACCACTTTTCAAAAACAGACTTTCCATCCAGTAAATACTCAACTACTCTTATTTTTCCCATTCCGAATAAATAGTAACATAAATGTTACTGATAGTCAATAATGAAGGGACAAAAGATCTAATGTGTCTATAATATCAGTGTTAATGTTTCACTTGAAGTCTTAACTTTCAACAGTAATTCATATTACTTTATCGATGCCAAAGTATTTTCCAGGCTTTTCATATCCTCAACATTTGACACCTTTGCTGAGGGTTCTATTCTTTTGATAAGACCTGAAAGTACCTTTCTGGGGCCGACCTCTATAAAAGTATCTATTCCAGAGTCCACGATAGCTCTTATTGAATCCTCCCATAGGAGGGGGTTGGTGAGTTGACGGATAAGGGATCTTTTAATACTGTCTCCATCATTTAGGAATATGGCATCTGCATTATTCACTATAGGGATTAGAGGGTCTTTAAAATCTATTCCATCAAGCAATGCGGCAAGCCTTTTAGAGGCATCAGCCATTAATGTGCAATGAGATGGAACGCTCACTGAAAGGGGAACTACTTTTTTGGCACCTTTTTCTTTGGCGAGTTTCATCGCTTCTTCAACTGCTTTTTTTTCACCAGCGATTACTATCTGACCAGGGGAATTATAATTGGCAGGTGATGCATAACCCGATTGCAAGGATAGACATATTTCATCAATCTTGTTTTTTCCCAGGCCGAGGATTGCAGCCATGAGTCCTTTTCCTTCAGGAACTGCCTCCTGCATGAATTGCCCCCTTTTCTCAGTTATTCGCACTGCTTCTCTGAAAGATAAACCCTCTGCTGATACGATGGCAGAATATTCTCCGAGACTATGGCCTGCGACTACAGATGGATTTATTCCTTTTGACAATAAAACCCTGTTTATTGCAATGCTTACAGTAAGAATAGATGGTTGGGTTCTGAAAGTCCTATTCAGCTCTTTCTCAGGCCCTTCAAAGCAAAGCTTTACAATATCATAGCCTAGTTCCTCTGAAGCTTCACTGAATGTCTCTTTTGCTTCATCAAAATTTTCATAGATCTCTTTTCCCATTCCCACATATTGGGAACCCTGACCTGGAAAGACGAAGGCGACCTTCTGTGACACGGAGACACGGGGATCGGGGGACTCGGAGAAAATTACTTTGCTCTGATTGTCCATTTATGCGCTTCCTCTATCATTTTTACTATTTGTCCGATAATCTGATCGTATGCTGAATCGAGTTCTAACGCTAATGATAACTCCATATAATTACATCTTGTAGCAAATTCAAGCCAGACTTGCGTTTCAGCTGCCTCGCTTTCCGCATCACTCAATTTTGCAATAAAAGCTGCTTTGTATCTTCGTTTTCGCCATGCCTCAGCTATATTTGTACAAACCGATCTGGATGAACGACGTATCTGGTCAACGAGAGAATATCGTTCTTCTATAGGGAAAGATTTTGTTATCTCAAATATCTTCATAGCAGATTCTAAAGCACTCTGATATACTCTTAAGTCTTTATAGGTTCTAATCTTCTCAGACACTTTATTTTTGTCCGCTTATTTCTCCGTATTTCCACGCTTCCCCAAGTCCCCGATTCACCGTGTCATTTGTTAAGTGCTTCCCCTTATCTCCTTTATCTTCTTTATAAGCAATGGCACAATCTCATAAAGATCTCCAACTATCCCATAGGTTGCAACATTGAATATCGGTGCATCCGGATTCTTATTTATAGCAACGATTACGTCTGATGATTGCATTCCAACGAGATGTTGCACGGCGCCTGATATCCCACAGGCGATATAGATTTTAGGACATACAGTTTTTCCTGTCTGGCCAATCTGGTGACTATAGGAAATCCATCCCTCATCTACAGCAGCTCTCGAGGAACCTATAGCCCCACCAATCAACTCAGCCAGCTCTTTTAGAAGCTCAAAACCTTTTGTACTCCCGAGCCCCCTACCCCCTGCTACAATTACATTTGCTTCCTGGAGATTGACAGCGATATCAGAAACTTCCTTTATCGTGTCGATAACTCTTGTTCTGGAAGATATATTATCTGCTTTGACATGTATAATCTCTCCTTTTTTGTCTTCTCTATATTCTCCTCTTTTCATTACTCTCGGTCTGACTGTAGCCATCTGAGGCCTGTGATTAGGGCAGAGAATAGAAGCCATTATGTTTCCACCAAAGGCAGGACGTACCTGTAAGAGGTTTCGCGTCTCTCTTTCAATTGAAAGAGAAGTACAATCAGCTGTTAACCCTGTCTCTATCCTTGCTGCAACTCGTGGTATGAAAGATCGACCTATAGGTGTAGCACCTGCGAGGACAATCTCAGGTTTGTAGGTATTTATAAGGGAAGATAAGAGTTTGGCATAGGGCTCGTCATTGAACCTTTCAAAGATCGGATCGCTGCAGAAATAAACCTTATCTGCACCCCATCGTATGAGTTCTTCTGCTTCTTTCTCAGAAGAACCGAAGAGAATAGCTGAGAGGTTTACATTTAGCTCGTCAGAGAGCCTTCTGCCTATGCCGAGAAGTTCATAGGATACGGATGCAATCTTTCCATTTCTCTGTTCTGCAAAGACCCAAACGCCCTTAAACTCAGTGAGTAACGAGTCACGAGTGACGGGTATGTCTTTAATCTCCTCTATTGCTCCTTCAGGGCAGGCATTCAGGCAGGTCATGCATATCTGGCAGTACTCGTTAATAAATGCCTTTCCCTCTCTTATTTCGATTGCATCATATGGACATGTCGTCAGGCATTCTTTACAGCCAGTACATTTTTTTGTATCTACAACTATAGGCATTTGAGTCCCTTAAGTTCATTAATCAATGCATCGACCTGTTCTTCAGGAGTGCCTTGAAAAATCTTTCTGTCAGATCTTACCCCAGGTGCGAATATGTTTTTGACCTGTGTTGGTGAGCCTTTAAGGCCGAGAGTCACTTCATCTGCATTGATATCAGAAGGTCCCCATTTCTTAATCTCAGCCTTCTTAGCAGCCATCTTTCCTTTCAGCGAAGGTAATCTCGGTTTATTCAACTCCCTTACAACAGTCAGAAGAACGGGCAGTGATGATTCTACAATATCATATCCCTCATCCATCAGCCTCTGTATACGTATTGAATTCTGCGTGATACCTTCTATCTTTCTTACATATGAGACATGAGGAATATTAAGAAACTCTGCTATTTCAGGTCCTACCTGGGCAGTGTCTCCGTCTATCGCCTGTTTCCCGCAAATTATAATGTCAGCACCGAGTTTTTCTATAGCCTTTGAGAGGGTATATGATGTCGCCCATGTATCAGAGCCTGCAAAGGCCTTGTCTGTCAGGAGTATGGTATCATCAGCACCCATAGATATAGCATCCCGAAGAGCAGATTCAGCCTGTGGAGGCCCCATTGTTATGACTATAATATTGCCTCCTACTTTCTCTTTTATCTGTAGCCCTGCCTCAATTGCATGCATGTCATAAGGATTAATGATGCTCGGAACGCCTTCTCTAATAAGAGTTCCTGTCTCTGGATTTATCCTTACCTCAGCAGTATCGGGAACCTGCTTAATGCATACAATTATTTTCATTTTCACTTGATTTTTTCTTCTGAAATTAGATAGGAATAACTTTATAAATCTTTCTCATCCCATTAAGAACTTAACCTTCTACTCTTATGATTTTTTTCTTTGGAATCTTTTCCATAAGGTCTTTAAGAGCCGAGTTAAGGCTTTTTATATTCATGGATTCTAATGTTATCATCAAGTAATAGTCTTTATTTCCTACTACTGGGTAAGAGCCTATCTTTACATTTTTATGGCGTTTTACTAATTGGTTTAAAAGAGGTGCTATCTCAGGTTCATATTCTTTTATGTAGATTTTTTTGAGAAGAAATGGTGGTTCATTAAATAATTTCTCTATAACAAAGAATTTCTTCTCCAGATATTCAGGTATGCCGGGTAGGATGTATATATTTCTAAAGATTAGTAAAGGGAATGCAATAGTGTCGTCTTTAATGAGTTCGGCACCGTTAGGAATTTCAGCAACTTTGAGTTGTTCAGGCGTCAGATGTTTACCGTATCTTTTATTAAGGAATTTTTTAATGGAATCATTGAGAATAAGTCTTACTCCGAAGGCTTTTGCTATGCCTTCAATCGTAACATCATCATGTGTTGGACCTATTCCTCCAGCGGTAAAGACATAATCAAACTTTTCAGAGAATTTTTTTACTTCTTTGGCAATCTCTTGAACATCATCAGGTATGACAGAAATATGGCGAAGATCGATACCATGCTGCCTTAATTCCCTCGCCATGAATTGAGAGTTCAAGTCCTGAACCTTTCCTGAGAGAATCTCGTCACCTATGATAATAATTCCTGCTGTCTTTGCCATAGAATGTTAAATACCCCTCACCCTGAGCCCTGTCCTGATGAATATCAGGATCGTTTCAGGATCTACTTCTTTATGAGATGCTGAAACATCCGCCTGGGGCGGATCAGAATGACATACACTAAATTATAGTAGACTTTTATCCATTATTATAAAGGAAAATGATTCTTCCTATTCTCGTCTATTCGGTGAGGAATTACTTCGAGATTTCTATTCTGACATGAATAGAACTGCCAAGTTTCTTTAATGCCTTGGGACTATCAATCAACCTGCCTACAGGATTTACTGGAGAAACTGCCCTCGATTCCTCCCCCTTGCTTGCAGGGGTAGGTCCAAAGAATATGCAAAGAGCTCTGCCAGTAGGCCATACAGCCAGTTCCCCGACTTCCATAACATCTCTTGCATCATGAGAAAGATCTACTTTAATGCCACAGTTTCCGTAATACTCATCTCCCCATCTTGACATTGTGAATTCAAAAGGGAGCAGAGAGATCAGCTCTTTAGCAGTAGGCGAGTCAATCAATTTTGCAGAAAGCTCTAATCCTCCTAGTTTTATTTTTATGGGAGTTGGCATAAACCCTCCTGCCAAACCTCCCCTTAATCCCCTCCTTAGTAAGGAGGGGCTAGGGGAGGTAGCTTTGGCATATATTTCATAATCTTATCTAACACTCCGTCTATGTTTTCATAAATCTCTTTATTTGTAAAATGCAAAAAGGTAATCCCAAAGGTTTCTATAATTGTTTGTCTTTCTCTATCACGATTTTCTGCATCTTCAACAAAGTGAGAATCACCATCAACTTCTATTGCTAATTTTAATCTCGGACAATAAAAATCCATTACAAACTTTTCAACGCTATATTGACGCCTGAATTTATAGTCCAGTCCTTTACTTTTCAATTTTGACCATAATATGACTTCTGCTTGAGGCATATTTCTTCTCAACATTTTTCGTCTACATTTTTCGCTTTTCTTGTTATATACTTTTGTCATATGATCTATAGCCTGATCTTCCTTCGTCTAACCTTTCTTTACCCCTTCTTGGTAAGTAAGGGCGCTGGGAGGTGTTACTTCTTCTCTTTCACCAGAGCATAATGAGCCATCTCAGTATTCGATTCTATTGCGTAGCTTGTCTTTGATATAGCTATAATACCTACTTTAGTTTCGAAAGGAAACATATTAATACCTTTTTTACAAGCCATTGAGGTATCTTCGCTATGGGATAACATATCGTGCACAGTTTTTGCCAACATTTTCTTTATAATTTCCTCTCCTACTCCCGTTGTAGCCACTGCACAAGAAGGGCCGGCATAAAACCCACAACCTATCATAGGTGTATCTCCAACCCTTCCCAACATCATAGGTGAAAAACCTCCTGTTGAATTAGCCGTTGCAAGGATGCCATCTTTATCTATTGCTACAGCTCCGATGGTATCGTAGAAGACTTCTTTGTAGGTAACGTCATCGAAATTCCATAGAGATTCAATATCATAGCCCTTCCACTGGGGGGCTTCTTTGTCCAATTTACCTTCTTTTATTAATTTTTTCATAGCATGATATCTTTCAAGTGAACGCTGTGAAACCCGGTAGAGAGGTTCAAAACCTTGTTTCCTCGCGAAGGCTGCTGCACCTTCCCCTGCTAATGCGATATGGGGAGTTTCCATAACAGCCTGTGCAACTAATATTGGATTTTTTATATTTTTTATTGCTATGACTATTCCGATATTTCCTCTTGAGTCCATAACAGATGCATCCATCTCTATTGTCTTGCCATCAAGGCGGAGGACAGAACCGCTTCCTGCATTAAATCTGCCATCATCTTCAAGGACACGGGCCGCTTCAACAACGGCATCTAAAGAGCTTTTGCCTGCTTCAAGAATTTTAAATGCCGTTTCGCACGCTGCCTTACATCCGTCAGAAAACTGTGAAGGTGAACCTGCTCCACCATGAGCTACTACACCGTAAAGGATCATATTAGTTCCCACTCTTTTACCCCACCATTCCTCCCCTTTCTAATGGGAGGATGAAGAGGGGTGGTTAAAAGTTTAACTCTCTGTTCTTTTTCTAACCCCGAACCCTTTACCCCTCAGATCTAAGAGAATTTCATCCAAATGTTCTTTGCTTCGTACCTCAACTGTGAAGACAACCCTTGTCTTACCTACTGGAAGGTCTCCTTCAAGTCTGTTATGAACAACTTCGAGGATATTGCCTCTGTGGGAAGCAATAACACCTGTAAGAGAATGAAGGCTACCGGGAACATCATCTGCAGTTATTTCAAAAACACCTATTCTTCCGCTCTTCACAAGACCTTTATGAATTATCCTGTCAATAAGAGTGAAATCTATATTACCACCGCTAATAACAAGAACGATTCTCTTACCAACAAACTTTTCTCTATTTTCTAACAATGCCGCGAGAGGAACCGCTCCTGCACCTTCCACAACAAGTTTTTTCCTTTCCATGAAAAGGAGTATTGCCATGGCAATAGAATCCTCTCTCACGAAAATTATGTCATCCACATACTTATTCATAATCTCGATTGTCTTATCACCTACCCTGCCGATCGCAATTCCATCTGCAAGAGTTGGCAACGGTGGCTTTTCAGAGATTTTCTTTTCCATAAATGAGACATGAGCAGAGGTAGCAGATTCTGTTTGGACGCCGATTATTTTGGTCTTTAATGATGAAGTCTTTATTGCGGTTGAGATTCCTGATATAAGGCCACCTCCTCCAACAGGAACAAATATAATGTCTATATCTTTTAGATCCTCTATTATCTCAATCCCGATAGTCCCTTGACCTGCAATTACCTCTTTATCATCAAAGGCATGGATGAAAGTATAATCCTTCTGAGAAAGGGCATAATCCAGTGCTTCTTTAAAACTTTTTCCATAAAGTATAACTTCTGCGCCGTAGCCTTTAGTCGCCTCTTCTTTTACTATAGGGGCTGTTATGGGCATAACAATCTTTGCATGTATTCCGATTTTTCCTGCAGCAAAAGCAATGGCCTGCGCATGGTTGCCCATGGATGCTGCTATCACTTTACCTTTAATATGAACCATCTTATTAAAGGCACCTCTGACCTTGAATGAGCCTGTCTTCTGAAGATTTTCTGCCTTGAGGAAGACTTCAGCTCCTGTCATCTTGCTGAAGGAATTGGAATAGATTAGCGGAGTCTTATGAATGTGATCTTTGATATTTTCAAGTGCCTTCTGGATGTCTGTTAGGGTTAACACCTATTCTTTTGTCCTCTATTACTTTCCTTTGACCCTACCAGCCTCCCCGTACTAAGGGTAGGATAAAGGAAATGAAAAAGGATACCCCATTTTGCAGGTGTAAATCTACTGGAATCATGAATACGAAGTAATTCAAGTAGTTGCTTTACCTATTTGCAAGGAATAATGAGATATGGAACGACTGAAATCAGTGGTGGCGGAGCGCCATCCGCACGAGTGATTCGTTAGGCACTTGTCTTATCCATTTGCAAAAAAGATACTTCTGACATGCCCGCTTTTTCTTTCGCATGTTCAATTGTCATGCTGACAAGATTGCCCTTTTCATCCAAGTCAATGTAGAGGTTTTCTGATATTTCTTTTGTCTCAGTGACAGGAACATTTGAAAACTCAATCAACGCTGTATCTATATCTGAGAAATACCGAATTTTCATTTTTCTCCCTCCTTAAAGTTTCTATCAAAGAAAGCATTATGAACGGTTTCGCCGTCCTCTAAAAGGATTACTCTTAAATATTTCCCAACTTCCTCAATAAATTTCCATTTCCTTATCCTTCCATCAGTCTGAACTTCTTTTTCACGGGTTTTTTGGTGGTATCCAAAATCCATTCCTCTTTGATAATTGCCCTGTCTGGTCGTTGCCTGATGAATGAAAAGCATTGCGTACATTTCATGGCTGTATCGTATCATTTTTGCAAGCACAAATATTGCTATCCAAGAATAGATAATCCACTCTCTTTGATATTTCATTTTTATTGCTTTCTTGAGTCTAACGACTGAATTAACGGGCGGCTATTCGCCGTCCCGGTGAATGAATTGTTGGATGCTTTTTTACTATTCTTGATTTCAGAGGGTATTTTTGAGGATTCTCGAGGTTGTCAATTTCTAAATCAACATCCAATTCTGGCCAATATAAATGATAACCATGAAGCAACTGGACATTTTGTATGGAATTCAATGTTTGATCTTTAAAATAAGGATAATCCTTATAACTCAAAAAGTATTCCTTTTCTTTTACAAATATCCATATGCCAAATGGGGTTATATTTTCAACGCTTACTGAAATGCTTTTGCCATGCTTTAATGATTTCATCTTTATGTTCCTCCACAATTTTTTGAATTTCGTTCAATTTTCTTGGATTCAACCCATGAGACACAGCCAATGATATTATGGGTTCCAGCCAAAATTTAGCTTCCCCATCCTCACATGTTACATGAATGTGGATTCGCTCCTCTTCGTTTGAAAGGAAGTAGAATCTATAGCCTTTCTCTCTGAAAATTGAAGGACTCATAGAAAATCAATTTTATTTTACCATTTAACGGCCAAGGCAAGATAGTTGTTAAGTCCCAAATTCGCCGATAGAAATGGCTGGATCCCTTTGTCAGCCTAAAACTGCACT
>CAZXCW010000015.1:0-24608 GCA_964639385.1 uncultured Nitrospiraceae bacterium | reverse complement strand
AATTAATTATTTGTTAAGGATAGCAAATAAATACTCAAAAGAAAAGGGGCAATGACATGCCCCCTTTCTTAAATCTCAAATAAAAAATTATACAACGTTTATCTTACTGCATCTTTAAGTGCCTTACCAGATGTAAACTTTGGTATCTTAGCAGCAGGTATTGTGATAACATCGCCTGTCCTGGGATTACGACCCTTCCTGGCTTTCCTTTTAACGACTGAGAATGTCCCAAATCCAACAAGGGTTACCTTTTGTCCTTTCTTTAAAGCACCCTTTACGGAGTTTAAAGTAGTATCCAGCGCCTTAGAGGCATCTACCTTACTTAATCCCGCACCTGAGGCAATCTTGTCGATAAGCTCTGCCTTTGTCATATAAATTCCCCCCTTTCATTTGTAAAGATATTTTTAAGAAATAAGAAAGCTGAATTAAGGTATCAAGAAGAAATCCTTTTGTCAAGCCAAAAATTTAATGTCTCTATGAAAAGCCTATGCCATTCTATATCTAACAAAGATGCCTAAATCTAAACAGAGATGAACATGAATTTTTATTTTTTAAAGGGAAGAGTGGTCAGCCTTCTTGCTATCTGCTTCTTGATTTCCCATTAAATACTTTTTGATGTCCTGAGTATTTAAGAAGGTAAGATATATTCGCAATATATAGTGACCCTGTCATATTGATTATACAGAATATAGAAATCGTTATTTTTCACTTGACTTTATTTATTTCCTAAACTATATTGTGGGAAAAGGTGGTAGAAAGTGGAGGAAAATTTGCCATCTTTCTCTGGAAAATATTACTACACTGTTGACCCAAAAGGGAGAATCATCATTCCTGCTCCTTTTAGGGAAATTATCACAAGTAATTATAGCACAAAACTTTTTATTACAAATGCCCCTTTTGAAGAATGCCTCTATATATACCCATTGGAGGAATGGAATAAGCTCCAGGACCAGATTCGGGCAAAGCCAAGATCTGACGATGCTATCAGATTTTTTATGAGAAGGGTTATTGCCTCTGCCGTTGAAGTGGAAATAGACAAACAGGGCAGGATCCTGATTCCAGTAGCCCTTAGGGAAGATGCAAACATAAATAGCGATGTTGTTATAGCAGGTCAGGTAGAAAAAATTGAACTCTGGGACAGAGAAGAATGGAATGCTCTCTTCGACCCAGCGAAGATAGACCGAAAATCTTATGCACAAAAACTGACTGATTACGGTATCTAGCAGCAGTAGCGGAGATTGACGTGGAGATTGTTCACCTCCCGGTCATGGTGGAAAAGGTGGTTAAGATTTTCACCCCGAAGCCAGATGGGACATATGTAGATGCGACGATTGGGCTCGGGGGACACTCAGAAGAGATATTAAATTTGATAGGCTCTGAAGGAAAACTTATAGGCATTGACCGGGATGATGAGGCTCTAAAAGCAGCTCATAAGAGACTGTCAAATAAAAGGGTTGTCCTTAAGAAAGGGAATTTCTCAGAGATGGAAAAACTGCTTCATCAGGATGGAATATCTGAGGTTGACGGCATCTTTTTCGACCTCGGTGTCTCTATGGCACAGCTTAAAGACCCGGAAAGGGGATTCAGTTTTACCTCTGGTAAACGTCTGGATATGAGGATGGACAGAAACCAGGAGGTATCAGCATGGGACATCGTGAATAGATATCCTGAGAAAGAACTTGAGAGAATACTCCGAGAGTTCGGCGAAGAACGCCTATCAAAAAAAATATCTCAAACAATAGTCAGGACAAGAAGAAAAAAACTGATTGATACATGCTCTGAACTATCAGGGATTGTCGAGAGATTGTATGGTAGAAGAGGAAAAACTCATCCTGCAACTAAGACATTCCAAGCATTACGGATAGAGGTAAATAAGGAGCTTGACGCACTCAGAAATGGCCTCGATTCTTCTTTAAGACTCCTCAAAAAAGGTGGAAAGTTGTGTGTTATTTCCTACCATTCACTCGAGGACAGGATAGTGAAAAACTTTATCGCCCTTAGTTCAAGAAAAGGATTGCTCAGGATACTCACAAAAAAACCCATAACGCCGGAGCTTGAAGAACTCAGATCAAACCCTTCCTCAAGAAGTGCAAAACTCAGGGCAGCGGAGAGGATATGATAGGCATAGGCAGAAAAAAAAATATGATGTCTTTTATTTCTAAGCCCTTATGTATTGCCCTTTTACTATTTGGTCAGTTCAGTCTTATATGGCTTAAGTCAAATGTTGTTACACTAGAATATAAACTTAGCGCCCTTGAAAAGAAGAAAGCCGAGTGCATTAAAGAGAGAAGGATGATGCTTGCCGAAAAGGCAGGACTCCAGTCTTTTGTTGGACTGGAAACAGAAAACAACGGCTTTGTCCTTCCGGATAGAGTCAGAGTAATCCATGTAAAAAGACAGAAGGGTCCTCTACCCTATAAGATTTCGCTTGATAAAAAACTATTGTCAGAACCAGGATTGCAAAGGTGAGAGGCTTTGAATAAAAAAAGGCTGGTTATTTTGAACACGATTATCATCTTTAGTTTTTTTGTGGTATTTTTGCGCCTAACAGATTTAATGATCCTCAACCATGAGATGCTTTCAGAAAGGGCAAAACAACAACATATAAAGGTTGAAGACCTTCAGGTGAGACGAGGAATAATCTTTGATAGAGAGGGAAGGCAACTTGCATTGAACCTTGACCTAGAATCCCTCTATTGTGAACCTGAAATTCTTCACCCTAATAATAAAAGCATAAAAAAACTAGCCTCTGCCTTGGAGGAAAAACCACAGGTCATTCTCACAAAAATACCGGTAGAGGGAAAATTTGCTTGGGTAGAAAGAAAGCTTGAACCCAGCATAGCGGAGAAAATAAGGAGTCAGAATATCAAGGGTCTGGGTTTTATTAATGAGGTAAAAAGGGTTTATCCAAAGGGAAAACTTGCATCACATATACTCGGCTTTGTCGGATTGGATAATCAAGCACTCGAGGGGTTAGAACTTCAGTACGACAGATACCTGAGTACAAGAGGTGGTAAAGTATTCTTTGAAAGAGATGCGGCTGGAAGAATACTCTCATCAGGAGTAGATAAAGAGGTAAGGGGCAACAATATTGTGCTCACCATAGATGAAGTGCTTCAAGGGATAGTCGAAAGTGAGATTGAGAAAGCAATAGCAAAATGGAAAGCTGTTGCAGCATCGGCTATTATGATGGACCCCTTTACTGGCGAGATTCTCGCCCTTGCTAACTGGCCTTCTTATGACCCCAATAATCCGGGAAAGGCCAGTAATTTTGAGAAGAGAAACAGGGCCATAACAGATTGCTATGAACCTGGCTCTACTTTTAAAATCGTTGTGGGTATTGGAGCACTTGAAGAAAATATAGTAAGGCCCGATACGCTCTTTGACGTCAGCAAAGGAGGTATTGAGGTCGGGACTAAAACTATTCACGATGTTCACAAACATGAGATTTTGACATTTAAAGAGGTTATACAGAAATCTTCCAATGTGGGTGCTATTATGATTGGTATGAGGCTTGGTAAAGAAAGAATCTATAAATATGCAAAACTTTTAGGAATCGGTGAAAAAACAGGTATAGACTTGCCAGGTGAGGTCTCTTGTTGGATACGTCCACCTGAAAGATGGTCAGGGACATCCATTGGTGCGATCCCGATTGGCCAGGAGGTTGCAGTAACACCACTTCAGATACTCAGGGCCTATTCTGCAGTCGCAAATGGAGGCTTTCTTATAAGGCCTCACGTTGTGTCTGAGGTAATTTCTCCCGAAGGCCAGTTAATTTATTCTTTAACGGACAATGAAATGAAGCATATAATCTCTGCGAAGACAACAGGGACATTTAAGGATATCCTCAAGAGCGTTGTAGAGGGTGGAACCGGTGAAAATGCATCCGTTGAGGGAGACGAAGTTGCAGGCAAGACAGGTACGGCCCAGAAAATAGATCCAAAGACAAAAAGATATTCGAGAGAAAAATATGTCAGCTCTTTTGTGGGATTTGTACCTGCCGACAAACCGAGGTTTTCACTCATTGTCGTCATTTATGATCCAAAGGGCCAGATTTACGGTGGTGTTGTAGCTGCACCTGTTTTCAGAAATATCGCAAACCAAGCGCTCTCATATCTCAATATCCCAAGGGAAAATATCCCTCATGAAACTACTTTACTGGTAGCAAGATGAAACTAAAAGAACTTCTTCAAGGCTGTAATTCTTTAAACATTACATTAAATAATTCTCTATCACTGGATCGAGATATCTTAAACGTGGCTTATGACTCAAGAAAAGTAAAAAAAGGCTGTCTGTTTGTAGCAATAAAGGGTGAAAAGTATGATGGACATGATTTTATTCCAGAGGTGATTGAAAAGGGTGCAATCGCAGTAATTGGAGAGAGAGATTTAAGGGAAGGTAAGAGTGTATATATCCGTGTCAAAGACAGCAGGAAAGCCCTTGCCTGTGTCGCTCATAACTTCTACGGAATGCCATCGCAAGACCTTTCCCTCATAGGTATAACTGGTACAAACGGGAAGACAACTACAACATATCTCCTCAAATCCATACTCGAAACATGGGGGAAAAAAGTTGGACTGATCGGAACGATACACTATATGATAAAGGATAGGGCTTATCCCGCACCATTTACAACACCAGAATCTTTAGAATTCCATGGTTTGTTAAAGGATATGCTCTCTTCTGGATGCACCCATGTGATCTCAGAGGTTTCCTCCCATGCCCTTGCACAGCACAGGGTAGATAAAGCTATTTTTAAGGTCGCTGTTTTTACAAACCTCACAAGAGACCATCTGGACTTCCATAAAACTATGGAAGATTATTTCAGAGCAAAAGAGAGATTATTTAGGGAACTTTTACACAAAGACGGGGCCTGTGTGATAAATCTGGATGATCCCTACGGGAAGAGATTAACTTCAGAGCTTAGATCCTCCTCAGGCGGACAAGACCCAGAACGCACAAGTATTCTTACATATGGGCTTGATGATGGGGCAGATATAATAATGAGGGACTTAAAAAACTCTTTGGGGGGACTGAGGTTTAAATTATCCTATCGCGGCAGGTGTTACGAGGTTTCATCTCCCCTGATAGGATTGCCCAATGCATATAACATCATGGCTGCAGCCGGTGTATCAATCTCTCTGGGAGTTCCATGGCAGATAATTCTTGAAGGCGCAAGAAAAATAGAGAACGTCATAGGAAGATTCGAAAAAGTTGACCTTGGTCAGAATTTCCAATGCATCATTGATTATGCCCACACAGAAGACGCCCTTGAAAGGCTAATAAGCACAGCAGGGGAATTTGTGAAAAACTTATCAAGCAAGCATTATGCTTCACCTCAGGTTATCACTGTTTTCGGATGTGGAGGCGACAGGGACCGCGGTAAGAGATCTAAGATGGGTGCAGTAGCAACAAGGCTTAGTGACTTCGTCATTATTACTTCTGATAATCCGAGGTCCGAAGAACCATCTGATATTATCAGAGAGATTGAAGAGGGAGTAGTAAAAAGGAATTATATAAAAGAGCCTGACAGAAGAGCAGCGATCAAAAAAGCGGTAGAGATGGCAGGTGATGGAGATATCATCCTTGTTGTAGGCAAAGGACATGAGGATTATCAAGAGATTAAAGGCATACGGTATAAATTTAATGACAGGGAAATACTTGAGGAGGCTATAAGAGAAAAATTAAGCATTCAGCGGGAGCATAACAATTTGGGATGCCTGGAAAAAAAAATAGGGGTGTTTTAGAAATCGAGGATATCATCACAGCAACACACGGTAAGATTATATTTTCTAATTCCAGCATCTTTAGTGGTATCTCAATAGATTCAAGGACAATTCTGGAGGGGGAATTATTTATCGCATTGAAGGGTGAAAGATTTGACGGACACGACTTCCTTTTAGAGGCATTGCGGTTAGGAAGTGGTGCAATCGTAAAAGCTTCTCCTCCAGAATTGATATTGGGAAAAACTATAATTTGTGTAGAAGATACACTCAATGCCCTTCAAGAGATAGCACATCATATGCGTTTGAAGAGAAATATTCCTGTTATAGGTGTTACAGGGTCTAATGGCAAGACAACAACAAAAGAACTTATAGCATCCATCTTGAGTTCAGCATTCAGAGTACTAAAAAATGATGGTAATCTGAATAACCACATTGGGCTCCCCCTGACTCTAACAAAGATAAGGGAAACAGATGAGGTTGCTGTTTTAGAAATGGGTGCGAGCAACCAAGGTGACATAAAGGAATTATGCGAAATAGCATTACCAGATTACGGCGTTTTAACTAATATCAGTCCTTCTCACCTTGAGGGATTCAAAGACATGGAAACACTCAGAAGGACAAAGCTTGAGATCCTTGATCATGTCAATGTGGTCATAGTGAATGCTGATGACCCACTCCTTATAGAGGGTGTTCAGGCCTCAGGGTTTAGAGGCAGGGTTGTAAGATACGGAATGCAGAATGAGGCAGAAATCTATGCAACGGATATCAGACCTCATGAAAAGGGTTTTATTTTTGTTTTACATATTGGTAAGAATGATTCGATAGAGGTACATCCAAAGATATCAGGGAGATTCAATATCTACAATATCCTTGCAGCCGCTTCTGTTGCTCATCTCTTTAAGATTGATCTAAAGGACATAAAGAATGCTACAGAATCTTTTGCCAGTATACCGATGAGATTCGAGGTTAAAGAACTCAAAGGCATTCAAGTCATAAGTGATGTATATAACGCAAACCCGGCTTCTATGGAAGAAGCCGTAAAAGAGCTCATTAGGCTCAAAAAGGAAAGAGCCATCGCTGTTCTTGGTGATATGCTGGAACTGGGCCCCTATAGAGACGAAGCACATAGAAGCCTCATCAGGTGGATGTCCGGGCTTCCGATTGATATCATTGTAGCGGTAGGCCCGTTGATGTCTTCTGCAGCATCGGGATTTCCAGGAAAGGTCTATACCTTCCAGAATTCTATCGAGGCAAGGGAAAAGATAAAGGATATCTGTAAAGAAGGAGACACCATCCTGGTAAAAGGTTCAAGGGGTATGAGTATGGAAAGGGTCATAGAGAATGTTATATAGCCTTTTATACAATTTACATGATTTGTTTTCGCCCCTGAATGTCTTCAGATATATTACATTCAGGGCATCCCTTGCTGTCCTTAGTGCAATGGTTTTTTCTCTTGCCTTTGGCCCTTGGATCATCGGGAAACTGAGGAAATTAAGTATGACCCAGCAGATAAGGGATGATGGTCCAAAGACACATATAAACAAGGCAGGTACCCCCACAATGGGAGGGATTCTCATAATTATCTGTATACTCCTCTCGGTTTTCATGTGGGGAGACCTTAAAAATATGTATGTCTGGGTTATGATTTTCTCTCTCGCCGGTTTTGGTTTCATTGGCTTTTTCGATGACTATCTGAAGATTGCAAGGAAAAACCACAAAGGTCTTAGGGCTCTTTATAAGTTCGGCAATCAGATAGTCCTTGCTTTCTTAATAGGGATTTTTCTTTATATAAATCCTAAAGACCCCTACGCAGATGTTCTAAGTATCCCATTTTTTAAGAATTGGATTTTTGACCTAGGCTTGTTCTATATACCATTCTCAATTATTGTAATCGTAGGATCATCGAATGCAGTTAATCTTACTGATGGCATAGATGGGCTTGCAATAGGTCTCGTTGCTGTTGCAGTCCTAGCTACGGGTGTACTTGTTTATATATCAGGACACAAGGGATTAGCACAGTATCTTCAGGTCCCCTATCTCCCTGGCACTGGCGAATTGACCGTCTTTTGCGGGGCCATGTTCGGTGCCTCCCTTGGGTTTCTCTGGTATAATTCTTATCCGGCAGAAGTCTTTATGGGTGATGTGGGTTCTCTCGGGCTCGGTGGTTCTCTTGGGACCCTCGCTGTAATCACAAAACATGAAATAGTCCTTGCAATAGTAGGAGGAATCTTCGTTATAGAGACAATTTCTGTCATCCTGCAGGTAATATCCTTTAAGTTCACAGGTAAAAGGGTCTTTAGAATGGCGCCTATCCATCATCACTTTGAATTAAAAGGATGGCCTGAACCTAAGGTGATTGTGAGGTTCTGGATAATAGGAATGATGCTGGCTTTATTAAGCTTAGCAACCTTAAAGGTGAGATGATCATGAAAAAACAGTTGAAAGTTGGAAGTTCAAAGTTAAAAGTTAATGAAAAAAATTTTTTATTTTTATTTTTCTTTATTGTTTTACTCGTCACTTTTGACCTGTCACTTGTCACTGTTGTAGATGCTGATGATGTTCAATCCAGGGCAGCAGTCGTGATGGAAGCATCTACAGGTAGGATTTTATACGCCAAGAATCCGAACCTCAGACTTCTTCCAGCAAGTACAACAAAGTTGATGACGGCAATTATAGTTTTAGAAGAAGCAAACCTTTCAGATGTAGTAAGAATAAGCAAAAATGTCCCTCTTGTTGCTCCTTTAAAGGCGGGTTTTAAGGAAGGAGACGAGGTAACAATTGAAACACTCCTTTACGCCGCCCTGCTGAAGTCTGCAAATGATGCTGCAGTTGCTCTTGCAGAAGCTGTGGCTGGTTCTGAGGAAAAGTTCGTCTACCTCATGAACAAAAAGGCTGCTAACATAGGGATGATGGATACTAAATTCATAAATGCCAATGGTCTTCCTGGCCCTGACCAACATATTACTGCATTTGACCTATCAATAATGATGCGTTATGCCTTGAGATATCCTAAATTGAAAGAAATAATCGGAACCCGGGTAGCAGAGGTCTCTACAGAAAAAGGAAAAGACCTGTTTCTTAAAAACACAAACAGGCTTTTATGGTCTGATGAAGACCTTATCGGAGGTAAAACTGGATATACACGTAAAGCGAGACATTGCTTTGTATGCGCTGCAGAACGTGATAACGGAACTGTTATTGTTGCCCTTCTCGGCAGCCCAAGTAGGGTTAACCTCTGGGAAGAGACAGAGACCCTTCTAAATAAGGGATTTGATATCTTGGCTAACAAAGAAGAGCCCGTCATCTATTTTACAAAAGCAGATTACGATGCACTTGATATGAAAAAGACAAGTTATAGGAACAATTTAAGGAATAATGTCAAAGCTGCAAAGTTTAAGGCAAAAAATAAATTAGCAAGAAAAAAAGGGGAAACAAAGGCATTTGTGAAGAAAAGAGGTCATTCAAAAAAATTCACAAAGAACAAAAAGTTAAAAGACTATAAAGCTTTAAAGAAAAAAGAGAATGGAAATACGGGGTAAGAATATCATAGTTGTTGGCTTAGGAAGAAGCGGTGTTGGAGCAGCAAATTTGCTCTCTGAACTCGGTGCATATGTGACAGTAACAGATAGAAAACCTGAAAAGGAGCTCAGAGATTTCACAGGGAGTCTTAACCACCCGGTCAGGCTTGCCTTGGAGAATCATCCTGAAAACCTATTTTTATCAGCCGATATGATAGTAATCAGTCCTGGGGTTCCTCTCGATATTTTACCCATCTCAAAAGCAAAAGAAAAAGGGATTCCTGTCCTTGGAGAGCTTGAACTGGCTTATCAGATAGCCAGCAATCAGTCGTTGCAACCCTATTCCGGGGTTTCAAAAGTCAGTAGTCAGATACGGTTTTTAGCTATTACAGGAACAAACGGAAAATCAACAACAACTACCCTTCTAAACCTTATGCTCAAAAAAGCTGGTTTCAAAACAATCCTTGGAGGAAACATAGGGAATGCCCTAACAGAGGAAATTTATAAAAGACTCGGGAAATCGAAGACTCGGGAAATCGAAGAAGTCACCGTTTCTCACACTCGCCATGTCGCCGGTTCAGCCATCGGAGTTGACTATATCGTTGCCGAGGTATCGAGCTTTCAACTCGAATCAACAAAAGATTTTAGGCCTAAAGGGGCAGTAATACTTAATATCACGCCTGACCACCTTGACAGGTACCATTCACTCGATGAGTACTATTACACAAAAACGAGAATATTCGAGAATCAGAAGGAAGATGATTTTTTGCTGCTCAATGCTGATGACCCAGAAATAATGAACCTTGCAAGTGAAAAATTAAAGGCGAGAAATGAGAAACCAAGAATTTTCTATTTCAGTCGTAAAAAAAAGGTCGATGGCATTTATTTTAAGGATGGACAAATCTATTGTAATTTCCCTGACTCTTCAATCTCCTGCCGTCATTCATCACTTATAAATGCCGATGAGATAAAAATAAAAGGGGTCCATAACCTGGAGAATGCCATGGCTGCTTCGGCCATGGCTCTCCTTGCAGGCAGCCCTGTAGAAACAATAAGGAATTCAATAAGAGAATTTACTGGCATAGAGCATAGGCTCGAACTTGTAAAAGAAGTAGGTGGTGTCAGGTATTTTAATGATTCAAAGGGAACCAATGTAGGTGCCGTAGTAAAGTCTCTTGAGAGTTTCAAGAACCCTATCATCCTTATTGCAGGGGGCAGAGATAAGGGGGGAGATTTTTCCCTCTTAAGGGACTTAGTAAGGGAGAAGGTAAAGGCCATTGTTCTTATCGGGGAAGCAAGTGAGAAGATAAAGAAGTCACTCGGAGACCTCACAGAAGCAGTTACCGCAAAGAATCTAAGAGAAGCTGTAAACATCTCATATGGTCTTGCAAAAAAAGGTGACATTGTCCTCCTCTCTCCTGCATGTGCCAGCTTTGATATGTTCATTGATTTTGAAGATAGGGGAAGGCAATTCAAAAAGATAGTTATGGAATTAACATGATGGATAAAGCAATGGTCAAGAAACAGTTGACAGCTAACTTTCCAAAACGAAACATACTATTTGTCACCCGAGACTCCTCACCTTATACCACATATGACAAATGGCTTCTCTTCACCACTTTTATTCTGATAGTCTTTGGTGCTCTTATGATATACAGTTCAACCTCTGTCATTACCCCAGTTTTTGCAAAGAAAGGAATTACTGAATTTTATTACTTCAAAAGGCATATATTTACAATTCTTATAGGATTGGTATTTATGCTTCTTACTTATAAAGTAAGACCGTCTTACTTCAAAAAAATATCTACCCCTCTTCTCGTTTTTTCCTTTTTACTCTTAATACTCGTTTTCGTGCCGGGGATTGGTGTTTCCGCAGGAGGCGCAAAGAGATGGATAAGACTCTGGCCTTCAACCTTCCAGCCATCAGAGCTCATAAAGCTATCTATTGTAATATTCCTCGCAAAGTATGTTTCAGAATCCAGCTACAGAAATGATAGTTTTGTATCTTTTATAAAACCTGTTTTTGTAATGGCAGTGTTCCAGGCAGTCATTCTCATGCAGCCAGACTTTGGTGCAGCTATGAGCCTTGCTCTTCTTACATTTACAATCATTTTCCTATCTGGAATGAGGCTTAGATATCTTTTCTCTGTTTCAGTGCTTGTTCTGCCAATACTCTATGAACTTATTAAGGAGCCTTATCGCTTCAAAAGGATTATATGTTTTCTTGACCCCTGGAAAGATCCACAGGGCTGCGGCTTTCAGCTTGTACAATCTTTTATAGCCTTTGGCAGCGGAGGGCTTACTGGCGTAGGTATCGGTAGTTCCATACAGAAACTATCGTATCTTCCTGAATCACACACGGATTTCATATTCTCTATCATTGGTGAAGAGTTTGGTTTGATAGGCGTTTCAGTTGTATTGGCCCTTTTTCTTTTTTTATTGATCAAAGGTATCTATATTGCAAATAAGGCAAAGGATAGGTTCATTTATTTCTTGGCTGTGGGTCTCTCGCTTATGATTTCTCTACAGGCTCTTATCAACTTTGCAGTTGCAACAGGGATGGTACCTACAAAAGGGTTACCACTGCCATTTATAAGTTATGGGGGATCATCTCTTCTTGTGAATATGGCTGCAATCGGAATACTTCTCAATATATCACGGGGAGGAAACCAAAAAACTGCAATAGATAAACATGAAATGTATTTAAGAAGCATGGCAAGAAGGAGAATAGCAACAGGAAAACAGAAAAGCGAAAAGATACATGTTTTAAGATGAGGGTAATAATTGCGGGAGGAGGTACAGGAGGACATCTCTTTCCAGGTTTGGCGATAGCTGAAGAATTGAAGAGAAGAGAAAAGACGACGGAGATAATATTTGCAGGAACAGAATACGGTTTAGAGGCGAAAGTTGTGCCAAAAGAGGGTTATCCAATAAAGTTTCTGAGGGCAGAAGGTATGGCGGGGGTATCTATTACAAAAAGGATGAAGGCAATAGCTCAGATGCCTCTCTCGATTAAAGATTCTTACAAAATTATTAATAGCGTGAAACCACATATAATGATAGGTGTTGGTGGATATGCATCAGGGGCGATTATGTTCACCGCAGCCCTCATGTCAATACCAACTATGATACTCGAACAGAATTGTATCCCTGGGTTGACAAACAGGATTCTCGGTAAGTTCGTAAAAGCTATTTGCATAACCTATCAAGAGAGTATTCCTTTCTTCCCAAAAGCAAAGACCTTCCTTACAGGTAACCCTGTCAGAACTCACATACTCAAGGGTAATAGAGAATTTGGATATAAACTTTTCTCCCTTGAAAAAGATTTATTTACTATCTTTGTTTTCGGGGGCAGTTTGGGAGCAAAGAGTGTTAACATGGCTGTTATAGATTCTCTTGGCTTTATACAGGACTTAAAAGACAGGATTCAGTTCCTTCATCAAACAGGTCAGAGGGACTTTGAAAATGTCAGGAATGCCTATAGGACTCTTGGGTTCAAAGGAACAGTAACACCCTTTGTATACCAAATGGGTGAGGCATATGCTGTCTCTGATATCGTGATATCAAGAGCAGGGGCAACAACCCTCTCTGAACTGACAGCTCTCGGAAAGCCCGCTGTCTTAATCCCCTATCCCTATGCAGCAGGCCACCATCAAGAATTGAATGCGAGGAAACTCCTTGAAATGGGAGCAGCAAAGATAATACTGGACAGTGAACTCAGCGGTAAATACCTTGCCGAAAACATAAGAGAGCTCTATGAGAATAAGACTATGCGGGCAGATATGCAAAAAAATACTAGGGCGATTGGAAGACCTGAGGCATGCGCTAAGGTAATCGATATAGCCATGAGCCTTTCAAAGGAAAATAAAAATGCAAAAAGAAAAATTTAAGGATAGGAAACAATTTTTATTTTCAGGGAGCAGGTGTGTTTGAACGCTATAGAGTAGTACATCTTGTTGGTATAGGCGGAATAGGGATGTCAGGTATTGCTGAGGTACTTCATAACCTCGATTACGAAGTGACGGGATCTGATTTAAAGGATTCGGAGACGACGAAAAGATTAAAGAGCTTGGGTATAAAAATCTATATAGGGCATAAGGCAGAAAACATAGATGACGCCCACGTAGTTGTAGTATCCTCGGCAGTCTCGGAAGGTAATCCTGAAATCGTAGAGGCAAAAAGAAGGTTTATCCCTGTAATCCCTCGTGCAGAGATGCTTGCAGAGATCGCAAGACTTAAATACGGGATACTCATTGCAGGGGCTCACGGAAAGACCACAACAACATCTTTGATATCTACTATTCTTTCCCATGCTGGTCTTGATCCCACGGTTATTATAGGAGGAAGATTTAAGGCAACAGGCAGCAATGCAAGACTCGGCCAAGGAGAATTTCTCGTTGCTGAGGCTGACGAGAGCGACGGTTCATTTCTGAAACTCTCTCCAACTATAGCGGTCGCAACAAACATAGACAGGGAACATATGGATTTCTTTAAGTCCATGGATTTCTTGAAAGACGCCTTTCTTTCTTTTCTGAATAAAATTCCTTTTTATGGTGTTTCAATAGTCTGTATCGAGAATGATCATCTTTGCGAACTTCTACCAGCCCTCCACAGAAGATACATCACCTATGGATTCAATAAAGAAGCAGAAATTTATGCAAAAAATATCAGAAAAGGTTTTATGTCCGTCAGCTTTGAAGCAATCTATAAAGGCAGGGATATTGGTGATTTCGATCTTCCTCTATCCGGAGAGCATAATGTTCTCAATTGCCTGGCTGCTATCGGGGTTGCCTTGGAACTCCAGATAGATATACCAAAAATACAGGAAGCTCTGAAAAAGTTCGGGGGCATACAGAGGAGATTCGAATTTAAGGGTGAAGCGAAGGGGATAAAGATATTCGATGACTACGGACATCACCCAACAGAGATAAAGGCAACCCTTAAGGCGGCTAAAGAAGGACTCTTAATCAGTGGTCAGAATTCAGAAGCCAGAAGCCAGAAGCCAGGAAGATTGTTTGTCCTTTTTCAGCCCCACAGATATACAAGGACAAAAGACCTAATAGATGAATTTTCTACCTCTTTTCATGATGCAGATTTTCTTATACTCTTGGATATTTATTCCGCTGGAGAAGGGCCCATAGAGGGCATAAATTCACCAGCCCTTTTTGAGAGCATTAAAAAAAGAGGCCGCAATAATGCTTTGTATATAAGAAATAAGGAAGAAGTAATAAGACATATGATCTCTCATATGCATAAAGGCGATGTGTTACTCACACTTGGAGCAGGTGATGTATGGAAGATAGGTGAAAATATACTCCACAGGTTAAGGGGTAAAGGGTGACAAACCAAGGCATAGTCAGAAAACTGGGGGAGATCTCTTCTGAAATCTTCTTTGATGGTAAGGCGAGGTTCATGGAACCCATGGCAAAACATACATCACTAAAGATAGGTGGCCCAGCAGATCTCTTTGTTATGCCACAAGACATTTCTTCACTCAAAGACATTGTGGTTATTTTGAAAAAGCTGAAGATACCCTTTTTACCTCTGGGTAATGGAACTAATATCCTTGTAAGGGACGGAGGTATAGAAGGTGTCGTTATATCTCTCAGGCATTTCAGAAAGATCGGAATCCTGGGCGAAAATAAGACGAGCGTGCAAGTATATGTTGAGGCAGGAGTATCCCTTCAGAGACTTGTCAATTTTTCGAAGGAGAAGGGATATTCAGGTATAGAAGGGCTTGCAGGGATTCCAGGTTCTGTTGGGGGAGCAATCTATGGGAATGCCGGAGCCTTCGGCTATGAGATGAAAGATGTGCTTTCTACAGTTTCGATAATAGATGCTCATGGTAGGATCAAGAGATTAAAACCAGAGGATATAGATTTTGGATACAGAAGATCGACTATCCCCCCGACAGCAGTAATTCTCAGTGCAGAGATAGTACTCAAGAAAGATAAAGAGGAAATTGTCTCTACAAGAATAGAGGATTTCTTAAAGAAGAAATGGAAAAGTCAGCCTTCTCCAAAACCATCTGCCGGCTGCGTATTTAAAAATCCTCCTGGATTATCTGCAGGAAAGTTAATAGACGATGCAGGGTGCAAAGGCATGAGAATCGGCGATGTTAAGGTAAGCGGCATTCATGCAAATTTCTTTACAAATAAAGGAAAGGCAAAGGCCTCTGATTTTATCAAACTTATGGAGGATGTTGCTCACAGGGTTAAGAAAAAATTTGATGTTATTCTTGAACCAGAAATAAGGATCGTGGGAAGAAACAAGAATGGTTACCGATAAACGGATAGGGGTCTTGATGGGCGGATGGTCAGCAGAAAGGGAAGTTTCTCTGAGAAGTGGAAAGGCGATCAGTACCGCTCTTAGAGATTCAGGTTATGATGTTGCAGCAATAGACGCTGGGTCTGACCTTTGTGATGCCCTTAAAAAAGAGGAAATAGAGATTGCATTCGTAGCACTTCACGGAGGTCATGGAGAAAACGGAGCTGTGCAGGGAATGCTCGAAGTTCTCGGAATCCCTTATACAGGATCTGGAGTTCTTGCATCTGCCCTTGCAATGGATAAAGAGGCATCTAAAAAGATTTTCCTTTATCACAAAATTCCAATTCCAGTTTCTGTAGTAGTCAATAGAGAGACCACAGACTATAGACTACAAGCTATTGACTTTCCGATGCCATGGGTCATTAAGCCTACAACAGAGGGTTCAAGCATTGGAGTGAGCATAGTGCGAGAAGAGAAACAGATCCAGCCAGCCTTTGAAAAGGCCTTTTCCCTGAGCGAAAGGGTAATCATAGAGGAATACATAGAAGGTAAAGAAGTACACATAGGAATACTTAATGACAGAGTTCTTGGAGGAGTTGAGGTAAGACCATCTCTTGAATTCTATAGTTACGAAGCCAAATATACAGCAGGTCTGACAGAGTATATACTTCCTCCGGAAATAGGCGATTTAGCCTATGAACGAGCAAAAGAAACTGCCCTTGCTGCCCACAGTGGCCTCGGCTGCAGGGGAGCCACAAGGGTTGACTTAAGGATTGATAAGAAAGGTAATCCTTATGTACTCGAGGTCAATACTATTCCAGGCATGACTGAAACGAGCCTTCTACCCAAGGTAGCCGGGCTTGTGGGTTTAGATTTTCACGGATTGATAGAGGAAATGCTTAGAGGTGTTCTTGAAAAAAGCAAAGAAAAAGATAAATAAGAAAAGCATATTGATGAAAATCACTGCTTTGATATTGCTTATCTCTGCTTTTGCAACAGCCACATATATTTCTTTCTTGAAGATAAAATCGACATTCCCGATTAAAAAACTCGTTTTTACTGGCAACAAACATCTAACTACTGATGAACTTAGGGCACTTATAAACCTTCACGGAAATGATAGTCTCATAACCCTTACAGGGAATGATATAAGTCACAGATTACTCAAATCTCCCTGGATCAGATCTGTAAACGTGAGAAAACAGTTTCCAGATACTTTATCGTTATCGATAAATGAAGTAGTACCTTTTGCGCTTCTTGATATGAATGGTCATCTTTTTATTATAGATGAGAAAGGTAAACTCCTTGAGGAGCTTAAAAATAATCCGATCCCTTTCCTTCCTGTAATCACAGGCAACCCTTTTAAAGAGAAAGAGGGTTTTTCAGAGGCCATTAACCTTGCGAAGACGATGAATGACATGGGACTCGCTTCGGAAAGGGACCAAATTGAAATAGTTATATCAAAGCCTCAGGAACTAACTGCAATAATCGATGGCGTTGTTCTCAAGATAGGATCAGGGGAGTATAGAGCAAAACTTGAAAGGCTTCTTGACATAGAGGAGGAGGTAAAGAAGAGAAATATACCTATTGACTATATAGACTTGCGATTCGCAAACAGGGTAGTTCTAAAACCCATAAAAGAGGTAATTAATTGAAAAAGGACAATAGCATTATTGTTGGCCTTGATGTTGGAACTACAAAAGTCTGTGCCGTTGTTGGAGAGGTAACAAATGGTGAATTAGAGATAATCAGAGTCGGTACATCTCCTTCAACAGGGCTCAGAAAAGGTGTGGTTGTAAATATAGAGCCAACAGTGGAATCAATAAAAAAGGCAGTAAAAGAAGTAGAGTCTCTCACTGGAATCCAGATACAGGAGGCTTATATTGGAATTACGGGTAATCATATAAAGGGTTTTAACAGCTACGGCGCTGTTGGTATCAGAGGCGGGGAAGTGACTCCTCAGGACTTAGAGCGCGTCATAGAGTCAGCTAAGTCTGTTTATGTGCCTCTTGACAGGGAGGTACTCCACGTTATCCCAACAGGTTATATTCTCGATGAACAGAATGGTATCAGGGATCCTCTAGGCATGACTGGCGTCAGGTTAGAGGCGAAGGTTCATATTATCACGAGTGCCGTTTCCGCTCTCCAAAATCTCCTTAAATGTTCTGAGTTAGCTGGGCTCGAGGCTATTGAGGCAGTTTTTGAGCCCATTGCAACAACAGAGGCAACTCTTACAGAAGACGAGAAAGAACTCGGGGTTGCCCTTATAGACGTTGGTAGCACAACAGACATCGTCCTTTACAAAGACGGCTGGTTACAACATTTATCAGTGCTGCCTATTGGGGGAAACCATTTTACAAATGATATTGCAATTGGTCTAAGGATTTCTCTTACAGAGGCTGAAAAACTTAAAAAGAACTTTGGCTGTGCTATAGCAAGCATGGTAAAAGATGATGAGATGATAGACATCATTCAAGCAGGCCAGGAAAGGAAGATACCACGCAGATACTTATCGGAGATCATGCAGCCGAGAGCCGAAGAGTTGCTAAATCTAATAAAAGGTGAGCTTTTATCCTGCTCGGGATATGAGATTGCCTCATCAGGTATTGTCCTTACAGGAGGAGGTTCTCTCCTTAATGGCTTCGATAGGTTAGCAGAGGCAGTATTAGGGCTTCCGGTGAGAACAGGATCCTTAGATGCCATAAAGGGATGCAAAGGAGACATCAATAACCCAATGTATGCAACAGGTGTAGGCCTCGTACTATACGGTTTAGATAAAGAATCAGGAGGATCCTTGTATGAGAGTGCTCTTATGGGAGTATTCGGGAGAATGAAGGATTGGGTTACTGGAATGTTTAAAAACAATGGAGATTCGAATTTATAAATACAGAGGGAAAAGAATTTAAAACTACAATTTTAATCTAAGAGGAGGTGTATATGTTTGAAATTGAAGAAGTAAGGGGGCTGAAGGCAAAGATAAGAGTTATTGGTGTTGGAGGTGCTGGGGGCAATGCTATCAATACCATGATTGCCTCAAACCTTCAAGGAGTTGAATTCATTGCTATCAATACTGATTTACAGGCTCTCGAGACCTCCCTTGCACCTGTAAAGGTGCAGATCGGGGCTGAACTTACAAGAGGACTGGGGGCTGGATCAAACCCACAGATAGGAAGAGAAGCAGCTTTAGAGGACAGGGCTGCAATCATTGAGTCTCTCGAAGGCTCTGACATGGTCTTTATAACAGCCGGTATGGGCGGTGGCACAGGAACAGGCGCAGGGCCAGTTATTGCCAATATCTCAAAGGAACTTGGCATTATAACCGTTGCTGTTGTTACAAAGCCATTTTTTTATGAAGGCAGAGTAAGGTGTTGGAATGCTGAAGAAGGTATTAAGGAGATAAAGAAATATGTAGATACCTTTATAGTAATACCGAATGATAAGATTGCCCTTGTAGTTGAAAAGGGGACACCCCTGCTCAAGTCTTTCGCTTTAGCTAATGATGTTTTAAAGCTTGCTGTACAGGGTATATCTGATATCATCTTAATTCCGGGTTTGATTAACGTTGACTTTGCTGATGTCAGAACGGTTATTGCAGATAAAGGCCGCGGTGTTATGGGATGTGGATTTGGAAGGGGAGAAAGCGGAGCCCTCGAGGCTGCTAAAAAGGCTATTTCTAATCCCCTCCTTGAGGACTCCTCGATCGAAGGTGCAAAGAATATTCTCCTAAATATCACCGGCGGTCTTCAACTATCTTTAGACGATGTACAGGATGCAGCCTCTTATGTCTACGACTCAGCCCATGAGGAAGTAAACCTGATATTCGGTGCAGTTATAGACCCAGATCTTGATGATGAGGTAAAGATTACCGTCATCGCAACAGGTTTTCAAATGGAAAAGGAAAAGGTAGAGCTACCTCAGATAAAAAAGTGGGCTCCTGTAAGGGAACCTGTTAATTTTAAGGGTTCTGATAGGGTTCTTGCGAAAACTCTCGGTCCTAATTATGGCTTAAAGGTAAAAACAACAGATCTTATTTCCTACGAGGACCCGATTGATGTGCCAACATTTCTAAGAAAAGCGTCTCTAAAAGAGATACATAAAGAAATTTAAAGTCCCTCCACCGAGGGGCCCCCTCCCCCGGGGGCTCCTCCCCCCCCTTAAAAGAAGCTCTATGATACCATAAAATAATAAAGACAAGTTAAATTAACCCGGATAATGCATTTATATAATGTAGATGTTGTGAAAAAATTTATTTTTCGATACTTCGTTCTGTATTATTCACAAAATCGATAACGGATGCAGTATTTGACCTTATATTCTAATTGCTACATATAGAGTGAGTTACTATGACCATCTTTTCATTCCTGAAGTATAATATTTTATTGGGGGTGAAAATCCTCTTCTCTCTTTTTCTTGCGTAATTTATATGCCCTGATCAGAAAAGAAATGGTCAGCCACCCACTAAGAGTAGCTATTGGAATAGTAACCCATCGAGGCCATAACACGAAGGCGATGGTAAAGGCCAGACCCAATATGCCAGCTATGGTCATAACTCTGGCCTCGGCAGGACCCAGCAATCGATGATTGGTTATAGCAGCACCGACTGTACTACCAATACTGAGAGCCCCGGCCCCGACACGACTTACGCTTCCACCCCCAAATCCTCTCTGGCGTAATGACCGCCTGGGCGTCCTTTCGGCAGGACGAACCTTATAACGTTTACTTAGGATGATCTCTGTAGAGCGCTTCAAGTCATCAAGGTACATCGTCTCCATTTCCTGAGCAAATCTTTCGCCCTCTACAGCAACATCGAGCTCGTAGTTACCAATCCAACTTGACAGGTTCAAGTTGGTTGATCCTATCCTCGCCCATTTACCGTCAGCAACTGCTGTCTTTGCATGCATCATAGGGCCGTTCCATTCAAAGACTCTCACCCCAGCTTCAAGCAGTGGTTTAAAGCCGGTCCTTGAAATGCCACGGAGGATGGGGATATCGTTTGAGCCTGGAACAAGGAGCCTCACGTCCACCCCGTCCATAGCCGCCGATCTTAATGCCTGTATATACGGTGTTATACCAACGAAATAGGCATCAGTTAGCCAGAGCGAATGACGCGCAAGGGCTGCGATTAGCTGATCTAATCGGTAAAGTCCGGCCATATTAGGAACGGTAGCCACCACCCGTAATGTGGCGTTACCCTCTGGGGGAATGCTATTTCTTTTCGCTAATTCTTCTTCTTTGAAAGGGGTACCTATCGCTGCCCATACATCTGCAAAGGCATGCTCAATATCAATAACTGCTGGACCTCGCACCTCGATCCCCGTATCCCTCCAGGGATCAATAGATCGTTCCGGATAGCCGACCCACATGTTGCCTACACAGAGACCCGTAACGAATGCGATCCTGCTATCTACAGCAATCATTTTACGGTGGTCCCGGATCAGCCATCCTAATGGACTTTCAAAACGCGGCGGATTGAAACAACGCACCTCGACACCAGCATCTCTAAGTCTGCGCCAGAACCTGCGCGAGGTCTTGCCAAACGTTCCCACCCAGTCATAGATTAATCGTACCTTTACTCCCTCTCGTGCCTTACCAGCCAAAACATCTGCAAACTGGTACCCTATCTTGTCTTCCCGGATGAAGTAGTTCTCGAAATAGATGCTTTTTTTTGCAGAAGCTAAGGCATCAAACCATGTAGGGTAGTTCTCTTTAGCGTCTTTAAGGATTCGCACGCTGTTACCCGGAACAAGGGGAGCGCCGGCAACTCTGGAAAATGCTTGCTCGGCAAGAAGGCGGATGTCCGAAACTGCTTTACAAGGGGGTTGGTAAGAATCGTTTTTCTTGATAATTCCTCTATTATTCAAATATTCAAAAACAACTGTTTTCACGGGTCAGGTTCCAAGAAATTCTTTTACCTGCCCTCCCTATCCTCTTTTTAATCTAGTGATATTACTATTATAGCCAGTATGATCAGTATTTCCAAACCATGGTTTTCCTTTTATCATAATTCTCAACAAAACTGAATACCTGATGATGTCATTAATATATACTTTTGACTTAGTGAATATAATCTACAGCCTTTTGTCAACTTTTGAAACCGTGGTAAAATGGTTTTTATGGGAAAAACATCCCCGGAAAAAACCACTGAAGAAAGGATTAGAGAAATTATTGATAGCCTGCAATGCGTTTTGACTAAACATGACAGTTGTGCAGAGTTAATAGAGTTTAAGGAAAACACGGCAGTTATATTTTGTGGAGGGCCATGCAAAAGCTGCGATAACAGATGCATCGAAGAGGCGATTAAGGGAAAATTTCCTGACTTAGAGGTAATTATAAGGTAATCTTTTTATCCCATAGAAATACCCTATCTTGCCATATTTTCTATCATAGATAACCAATCCACTTAAGGGGGTTTTCTAAAATCCCCTTACTCACTACTTAACCCGAAAAATGCAGTTACATAATGCAGATGTTGTGAACAATGTCTGCATTATTTGAGTTAAAACTTTTCTATGGTAACGCCCTCTCTTTTTCTCCTTTATGCTCTTCAAATTATGTGATATGAGTAACTGAATTCAGCCTTTATAAACGATATCCTTATTGAAGGAGTAAATCATATGGGGATTTTTAAGATGAAAAGAAACAGGCTATTAAGCGATGAGACTGGTTGCTTTAAAGATCGCAAAAATGCCAGTCTCAAAATTGGCTTGGAAGGGACAATGTATCCATCTATTCTGAAAATCGGAGTATTGATAACAGCTTGCATAGCTTCCTTTTTATTGGTTCCGATAACCGCAGGAGAATTAAGGGATACAAGGGAAAATCCATCAGCATTAAATATTCCAATCCTTCTTTATCATCGCTTCGGCCCTGTAATTTCCGATAGCATGACCATGACAACAGCTGTTTTCGAGTCCCATCTGAAATACCTCAGAGACAAGGGCTACACAGTAATTTCACTCAGGCAGCTTGTTAATTATCGTCTCGGAAAATGCCTACCCCCGCCACCAAGATCAGTTGTAATTGTCGCAGATGACGGCCATAAATCGATCTATACAGATATGCTACCGCTGATAAAAAAATACCATGTTCCCGTTACGCTTTTCATATATCCTTCGGCGATTTCGAATGCCCCTTATGCCATGACATGGGAACAACTCAGAGAGATTAAAAAAACAGGGCTTTTCGAGATTCAGTCACACACATACTGGCATCCTGATTTCAGAAAGGAGAAAAAAAGATTATCCAGTGTTGAATACGTGAAGCTTGTCGAGATGCAGCTCAAGAAATCAAAAGAAAGACTGGAGAAAGAACTCGATGTCAAAGTGGATATGCTTGCATGGCCTTTCGGCATCTATGATGACTGGCTTATTTCGAAGGCAATTGAGGCAGGTTATGTAGCGTCTTTTACTATTGAGCGGCATCATGTATGTGACTCGGACGGCATCATGAAGCTCCCGCGTTACCTGTTACAGAATACCGACCAAGGAAGGACATTTGAGATGATACTGGTGGGGAATTCCCCCACGAAAAGGAACAGTGTGAGTGTTTCGGCTCGGAGACATTGTGAAAAAAATTCTTAAATGGGCTCTACTGTGCATCATGTTGACGGTTTTATCGATACCCGGAAATACTTCAGTATTCTTCATAAGTGGCAAGGTGATAAACTATATTACCAGAAAACCTATTCAAGGGGCTATTATTACTGCAAACAATGAGGTCGTCCAAACCGACAGTGACGGCATGTTTGTGATAAGAAATGCTACGAAAAAGATAGGGATTCGGGCTTATGGATATGCAAGGGGCGAGCAGGTTATCCCTTTCCCCACAGGTAAAACACCTTTTAAAATATACTTACAGCCTTTTACACCAAAGGCCCTCTATCTGACATTTTATGGAATAGGTGATCGAACACTGCGAGAATCTGCATTAAAACTCATCAATGAAACTGAGCTCAATGCGCTTGTCATAGACGTAAAGGGAGACAAAGGAATGATTACTTATAAAAGTTCCATCCCTTTCGCCTCGGAAATCGGCGCACAAAAGTTGATAATAATTAAGGACATAAGAAGTCTATTGCAATCCTTGAGAGAAAGAGGCATTTACACTATTGCGCGTATTGTGGTCTTTAAAGATAATACCCTTGGTTCGGCACGCCCTGATCTAACAGTGAGGACCCAGGACGGAAAGATATGGCACGACAGAGAGGATCTCATCTGGGTAGATCCTTCCAGGAAAGAAGTCTGGGACTATAACATTAATATCGCCGCTGAGGCAGCCCAAGTAGGATTTGATGAGATACAGTTCGACTATGTACGGTTTCCTGATAAAAAGGGGCTTAAATTTGCTGTACCGAACACGGAAGAAAATAGGGTAAAATGCATCTCAGGATTTCTCATGGAAGCGAAAAAGAGGCTTATGCCATACAATGTCTTCGTTGCTGCTGATATATTCGGATATGTATCCTGGAACCTTAATGACACCCTCATCGGACAGAAACTTGAAAACCTCCTCCCCTGTGTTGATTATATATCACTGATGCTCTACCCTTCAGGATTTCAATTCGGGATACCAGGATATAGAAATCCTGTTGCATACCCCTACCAGATTGTTGCCCTTTCCCTGAAGAGGGCACAGGAGCGCACCAATATTTCACCAGTCCGATTCAGGCCATGGCTTCAAGCATTTAAGGATTATGCATTCGACAGGAGGTATTTCAACGGCATGGAAATAAGAAATCAGATTAAAGCCGCGGAGGAATTCGGCTCGAACGGATGGATGCTCTGGAATCCCCGCAATGTTTATCAGCCAGATGGATTGGAGAAGAAATTGATAACCGCCAAAGCTGATTACAAAAAAGGCTGATTTTAGGGCGGGTTAAATAAATTTTTGGACAATGTCTGCATTATTTGGGTTAAGAAGGACCCTTTCTACAATTGCAGTATTATTTATTCTTGGAGTTGCCGGGAGAACTGCAGCTCCAGAATATGCTACATCAAAGCTCGTATCACAACTGAGTAAGGAGCAATTGGCACCTATTTCCGGCATCGTGGAAAAAACAGTACGCGAAGGCAAAATCCCCGGGGGTGTTGTCCTGATC
>CAZXCW010000014.1:0-25825 GCA_964639385.1 uncultured Nitrospiraceae bacterium | reverse complement strand
TAGAAAATAGAGAAAGGAGGGGTTTATGCTAATTGAGATCAGCATTATTCCAATAGGTGTTGGAAGTAGCATTGGTGACCAGCTTGCTGAGGTATTGAAGATAATTGATTCAAGCGGGCTTCCCTACAAGATTAACCCCATGGGCACAGTCATTGAAGGTGAATGGGACGAGGTGATGAAGCTCATAAAAAAATGCCATAAGAGTATAATGAAAACCGGTGAAAGGGCAATCACAACCATAATTATTGATGACAGGAAAGGAAAACCGAACAGGATAGAGGAGAAGGTGAAATCGATTGAAAGAAGGATTGGGAAATCTCTTAAAAAATAAAGGGAGATGAAAAGACTCAAAAAAAGGTTTGAACCTGAGTAAATTCAAAGAGACTGATTCTCTGAAAACTTTGCTGCTATTGCCCTTACAAACCTTTCCTCATCTTCGCGGGACTTTAGATGGCCTCTTAATTTTTCCTCAAGAAGTTCTTTGAGAATTTTCGAATAAATAGGTCCCGGTTTAACGCCCATCTTTTTAAGATCTTCCCCCTTCAAGATTGTTTTTACTTTCCTTAACTCTATTAGATATTGGGACATCACCTTCTGTTTTTGCCTGTCTTTGCTTAAGGCCATCGATAACAAAATTGTTTCAAGTTTTAGTTTGCTCAGAAGACTGTATATCTCCACGGGGTCATCAAGAGGTAATCTTTTCAGAACTCCCTTCGCATTAGATATCTCCCTGACAATAATATTCTTGATTTTCGGTGGTGATAACCTTTCAAGGGCAATCTTCGCTTCTTCATCCGTTAACTCTGACAATAAGACCATGAGATATAGAATTCCCTTGTCAGTTTTTTCTTCGAGAAAGAGCAGATTAAACCATGATAATGTTTCCTGCATTGATTTCAGTCTTGTCTCAAGCTCATTATTAAATCTTAGAGCTGGATATATGACCTTCAAGAGGCCAAGATCTGACAGTCTTTTCAGTGTGCTGATAGGATTTGTTTCATTAAAAAGGAGCAAGAGCTCTTCATAAAGTCTGGACCCAGAGAGCCGTTCAAAAAGGTTCATCTTTATTGCTGACTTTATGAGATTTTCTGTATGCTTACCGATTTTAAACCCGAACCTTTCAGAGAACCTTATTGCTCTGAATGCCCTTGTCGGATCCTCGATAAAACTCAGATTGTGAAGGACTCTGACAGTTTTTTCTCGTAAATCACGCTGGCCACCAAAGAAATCTATAAGGAGCCCAAAATCTTTTGGATTTAATTTTACCGCAAGGGTGTTAATTGTAAAATCTCTCCTGTAAAGGTCTTTCTTAACTGAAGAAATCTCTACCTTTGGAAGGGCTGCCGGGGACTCATAGTATTCAGTTCTGGCTGTGGCTACATCGAGCTTTATCTTATCAGTAATTACCTGGGCAGTACCAAATCTCTGGTGTGTTCTTACCCGTGCATTAAGCCTTTCACCTAACGCCTTGGTAAAAGAAATTCCGTCACCCTCTATTACAATATCAATGTCAAGATTTTCCTCATTTCTTAATAGATCCCTCACTAACCCTCCAACGAGATAGGCATTGAAACCTAATTCGTCTGCTACTTCTCCAGAAAGTTTTAGAAGGTTATAAATCTCTGAAGGGAGCCTATCCCTTAATAAAGAAGATAGACTTCTACCTACAGAGGGCTTTTCCTTAATAACTGTTTTTTCTATCTTCCTTCGCCTGAGAAACTCCTCATAGAGAGTTCTGAGTATGTCTGTCCTTGTGATTGCTCCTATAATCCTGCCATTATCTACAATAGGCATAAACCTCTGGTTCTGTTCTATCATAAGTGTTTCTACCTCTCTGATCGGTGCATTTGGACCAACAGTTGTAGCATCTGTCGTAGCAAAATCTATTGACCTACTTTTAGCGAAGCCGTGGAAGAGTGCCTTCTCTACTATCTCGCGTGATATTAGGGCAGCGTACTTTTCCTCTTTCATGACCGGGAGTACATTGACTCCATACCGGGTCATCATAGCCTCTGCCTCTTTTATAGTGGCGTCCCACTGGATACTGATAACTGGTCGCGTCATTATATCGGAAGCAATCTTGAATGGCTTTATATTATTTCTGAGTAGTTTAGTCAATCTTTCCTCAAGGAATTCGAGGGATGCCGCTTTTATTGTGGCAGAAGCCGCTGTCGGATGTCCTCCTCCACCAAATTCCTTCATTATCTTTGACACATCGAGCTCCGGTACCCTGCTTCTTGCAATCATCGATATCTTTCCTTCCATGTTGAGTAGTACTACCACGGCATCAATATCTTCCATATCCATTAATCTGTGGGCGAGGTAAGCAGCATCTCCAAGGTAGCTCTCACGGGAAGCCTTTGCCACTTTTATCTTTATTCCTTCTATTACCATTTCCTTCGATGACTGAACAAGCTCATTCAGTAGGTCAAGTTCCTCCATGCTTAAGCCCATTTTTAAAAAGCTTGAGACGATATTAAGATTTGCGCCCCTTTTCAGAAGATACGAAATAGATAGTAAATCCCTTTCTGTCGTAGAAGGAAAAAGGAGGCAACCTGTCTCCTCGTATATGCCTAATGCGATTATTGTGGCCTCCATTGGGGTCAAAGGTATTTTTCTGGTTTTAAGTATCTCAGTAAAGATAGTTGCGGTAGCCCCAACATTCTCAATCTTTTCAACCTCTCCCCGTATATCTCCTTCATTAAAAGGATGGTGGTCGTAAATGTGTATCTTTACACCTTTTTGAGAGAGGAGTTTAGCAAAAGGGCCGATCCTGCTTGGTGTCTTAGTGTCGACTATGATCAACCTTGTGACCTTTGAAAGATCGATATCCTTTATTCGCTTAATTTCTATTGGTTGGAAGGACTCCATAAAATCTCTCAACTTTTTTTCCTGAGATCCTGGGAAAACCATTTGTGCTCCAGGGTACAGCTTATTAGCAGCTACCATAGAAGCAAGAGAATCAAAGTCAGCGTTGGTGTGAGATATTATAATATCCACAATTTATTTTAACAGATAACCAATGGCAAGTCTTTGGATGTAGCTTCAACTCAAATGAAAAGGCATCAATAATTAATTACCAAAAAACTGCAATAGGTTTGACCTACTTGAAGTTCATCAAAATTTGATTATGGTTTTTGTCTGGATATGAGAATCTGGCTATTCGTTATTACAAATTTACAAAGAGGGACATATAGCAATCTGATCCCGCCCTTTTTTCTTAGCAGCAAAGAGGGCATCGTCGGAAAAGGTGATGAGATTATCTGAATTTTTGATTCTTGTATCAGAACTACAGGCTATCCCCACACTCACGGTAATTTTTTCCTCTTCCTTGAGGGTATAAAACTGATGTTTTTTCACCACCTTACTTAATCGCTCTGCCTCTGCTGCAGCGCCTACTAAAGATGTCTGAGGGAGAAGCAGTATAAACTCTTCACCTCCATATCTGGCAAAGACATCAGACTTTCTGGTATATTTTCTTACAAGCTGTGCAAATTCTCTGAGGATAATGTCTCCCACTCGGTGGCCGTGGGTATCATTTATACTTTTGAAGTTATCTATATCAAACATTATGCAGCTTAATGGCATCCTGTGCCTCTCGGCCCTACTGAATTCCTCGTCAAGTCTGTTATAGAAATACCTGACATTATAAACCCCTGTCAGATAGTCAGTTATAGCAAGCCTTTCAAGATCTTTTTTTTCTCTCTCAAGCTTGTTATAAAGAAAGGCATTATAGAGGGTATTTGCAGACGCACTTGCAATAGCTGAGCATAGTCTTATTTCTCGTTTTGTAAAAGTTCGTTTTGCCTTTGCTATATTAAGCAATAGTGTTCCTATGACCTCATCATGGAAGATCACAGGTGTCACCAAAATAGAACGAATATTTTTAGGTACTATTATATTTCTTACTTCCTTCATCATAGGGTCTTTTAATGCATTTTTTACAATTACGGGTTTTTTCAGCAATAATGCCTTCCTTATCTCGGGATATCTCTGGAGGTCAATCTTTAAGTTTGTAATGTTAGGATCTTCAAATGTAGAGACAACATTCGCGTATCCTTTATCCTCAACATCTATACTTATCATAGAACATCTTGATACATTTATTATCTCTGATAGTTTTTTCACCACAAGATAAAGTGCCTTTTTAGGGTTAAGGGTTGATGTAATAAAGTATGTAAGTTCTATAAGGGCCTCGAGGTCCTTTTTTTCCTTATGGAGATTTTCTAACCAGCTTGTTCTCCTTATGGCTACTCTTAGCCTGTTTTCAAGGTCTTCCTTATAAAAAGGGGCAAGCAAATAATATTCTATACCTGATTTGATTACAGAGCGAATACCATTCACAGTATTACCGGATGTTATAAGGGCTATTACAGAAAATTCAAACTCTGCTGGTTTTATATATTCGAGGGCATTAGGGCTACTAACAATAAGGGCATCAGGTTTTTTCTTTTCCAGCTCTCTTTGAAGGATCCCCTTGTCTTTTTTGGTAATAAAGTGGGCTGAATAATCGTGCCTCCCTCTAAAGAAAGATTTCAGAAATTTTAAAATACCTTTGTCATCTTCATAAATAAGTATTTCTTTTTCCATCCTTCGACTTACCAATTATACAAATTTTTATAGTATTGTCCAATAGATTTTTCCATTTGGATATCCCTTTTTCTGTGATAAAAATCACTATGATTTCTTTTTCGATGATTGTCTTGTTATGACAACTTTAGAGGAAGATACTTACATGATAAAAAATATCTGTTAAAAAATATCTTGATTTTTGCATTATAGTATAAGTAAATTAATTTCTATAAAACTGTGGAATGGAAAAAGCATGAGTAAGATCAAAAATACTATCGTAAAGTAAGGGGGAGAAAAATGGATGACTTGGAAAGGTATAACGAGATTAATAAGTATATTACTTCTGTAGAAACATTCTTTGAGGTATTTAGTGTTATAGCAGGGCATGGTTTATTGGGGGAAATAAAGAATACTTCAATGAATTATCTTTTGACTGAAATGGCTGAAAAATTAGAAGCGATAAAAAACTTGAATAAAGAAATGTATGACAAATTAAGAAGTTCAGCGGTAACGAGCTAAATAAAGTGCACGTTACTGATTTAATTGCTTCTTGAGTTTATCTGTCGATTGCGCTCAAAGTATAAGGGTTCTTCATGCTCTCTTTCTGAGATGATACACTTTTAAAAACCTTTTTTAGATTGTTCTAAAGAGAGTAGTGTCAATTTTTTCTCTAAATAAACTTATTGATGTCCGATTATTGTCTATCATACAGGATTTTATTTCGAAGATAGCTGACCTATCCTTTTCCGTTTATGATAGTGAGGGTGTCTTATTGATACCTTCCCCGAATGGCGATAAGTTAGCTGTTCAAATAAAAACTTGCCCTTCAGTCAGAGAAAAATACGAAGAATTTATTCGAAATGGGGTAATAAAAGCATTCGTGAGAAAAGATCCGTCCATACTGGAAGGACCTGCCGGCGAACACCATCTTTTTATTCCTGTTGATTTTGACAATATCAAGCTTGTTTTTATAAGCAATGCATTTTATTTCACGAGGACTAAATTTGAGGAGTTTTTGGTTAAAAATAGGGATCACCTTGATCTTTCAACAATTCATCTTGAATCGTGGTTGGAGATGATTAAGGTAAAAGATTACCAAACTATTCAGGAAATGGGAGTAGATATAAAATGCCTGTTTGAAAGTTTTTTAAGGTATAGCTATGATAAAAATTTGAATATAAAGAACTATAAGCGGATCAAAACCTTAGCAGATATTCTTCTTAGCATTCAATTGCCTGCCTCGATAGAGAAGGTCTATTCTTTAGTTCTTGATGTAATCCTGCTTCTTTTTGATGTGGACTCTGTTTCTATAATGGTTAAGGAAAAGAATTTTTTTAAGACTATCATGGCTTCGGGAAGGTTAAGGAATGAGATAAGATTTCTATGTGTAGAAGACAGTAACCCGGTGATTTCCCAGTCTATAAAGGATTGCATATCGGTGTTTACAAATAGTGTCCTGGAAATCCACCGGCTTGGTTTACCAGACAATATAAAATCAATGCAGGTTTTTCATCTTTCCCGCAGCGGTACCATCTATGGTGCAGTAGTAATATATAACCCCGGAATCTTAGAGGAAGAATCTCGTTGTATTTTTGAGTTTTGCAGACTCACATCTCTTATCCTTGAAAATCTTATTTTTCAAAATGTTTGCAGGAAATCTGTTAATGACATGGGAGCATTGAACATGGCTGTAACAGAGCTCATTCTCTATCTTTGCAACCAAGATGCCCTGTATGAATCAATTCTAAATAAGGCTATGGAGCTATTAGGGGCAGAAAGGGGTTCCTTTATGTTACCCGAAGATGATTACCTTGTAGTCAAGGCTGTAAAAGGCGTCCATGGGAGGTTTGTAAAGGGCATAAAGGTAAAAATAGGCGAAGGAATTGCAGGGAAGGTGTTCAAAGATGGTAATCCCCTTTTGGTAGAAGATATAGAGGAGATAAGGTCATATTTTAGATATAGAAGTCATTATAAAGCAGATTCTTTTATTTGCGTGCCATTAAAATCTGGTTCTGAGACTATGGGTGTTCTCAACATTTCAGACAAGGGAACAGGAGAAAAATTTACAGAAGGAGATTTAAATTTAGTAAACCAATTTGCATCCTGTGCTTCGATTACCTTAAAGGCATCTGATTATTATACTCTGGCTGAACAGATGAGGGAGTTTGCCATTACGGATCCCCTGACAGGGCTTCTTAACAGGCGATATTTTCATAAACGTTTTACAGAGGAAATCCAACGCTCAGAGCTTTATAAAGCTGTCTTTTCATTAGCAATAATTGACATTGATAATTTTAGGCTCTTCAATGAGACAGAAGGGCAACCTGCTGGGGATAGTGTCTTGAAAGAGGTTGCCCGGATAGCACACGAGTGTATAAGGGTATATGATATCCTATCCAGATTTGGTGGAGAAAAATTTGCCATTCTTATGCCTCAAACAGGTCAAGAAAAGGCATTTGTTGTTGCGGAAAGGATAAGGGAAAACATTAAGGGATCTTTTATGCATAGATGGAAAAAATTTCCTCACCCCAGTATAACAGTAAGCATAGGTATAGCATCCTTTCCTGATAATGGTAGAAGTATTGACGAGCTGACAGAGAGTGCCGATGCAGCCCTTTATAAAGCGAAATCAATGGGCAAAGACAAAACGGTTATTTTAAGTCTCTTCAATGACGGAATTCAAAATGCTACCATCTCTTAAAGAATCTTAAATTAATGTCTCTTCAAAGCCTTACCTTGAATTTTTAGAGCACACGGATAATCAAAATGTATATGTCAGACTAACACTAACCAGATGGAGATGCGATTTATATTCACCATTGGCACTAAAAGCAGTCAACCCGCTAACTGGATCAGTAACAGAATTGTTTTTCTCTCTGCCCTGTAATATTTGATAACCATATGCTAAGTCAACTTTAAATTTCTTCTGTTTTATAGTTGTTCCGATGGTGAAAAGGTGTGTATTGGCATCAGGGATGGCTGGTTCGAATGTTGTATCTGGTATTGGGTTCCCTCCATATAAGTAACCGGCAAGTAAGGCAATCGAGTTGTTAAGTTGATATTCAGCTCCAAGACTCACAGAGTAAGTATCCTCCCAATCTTTTGGTGTATCAGATGTTTTAGTGCCTAAAACTGGCTTTTCCAGTGTTATCTTTAGGCGGTCATAGGATGACCAACCTTCCCATCTTACAGCAACTTCAAAGGTCAGAGGATTAAGGCCTTTATAGCAGATTCCTATATGAGCTTGCGCTGGAAGTGTAATGTCTGTACTGCCATCGGTATTTGGGAAAGCAGCACTTAAAAATGAATTGACGTTATCATGAGTGGCCCTGCCGTCAATATCAACCTTAATTTCGCTGCGGTATGAGGCACCTATAGAGATATCTTTATGAGGTTCAAGAATAATACCAAAATTATATCCTATTCCATTTCCATCTCCTTTGAACTTCTGACCAATATCTGGAGCAGAGACGGGACCCCCCATGTAATAAGACAGTATGGCAGACTGATTTATCTTCTTCTCTAATGTTGCATCAAGGAAAAGGAAATCTACTCCTCCAGCGAGCGAAATATTAGGTGTTATCTGGAATGATACTACTGGGTTGATATTGTAAGTTCGCATCTCTGAATTGGTTGCTATGTATCTACCTTCCCAGTCATCAGGCCACTTTGTTCCTAACCCGAAGGGATTAAAAGCACCTAACCCTGCGGTGATTTTGTCATTGAACTTGTGGGTTATAAAAATTGTAGATGGATAAAAGACGTCAGATTCTGTTTTAAAAGTATACCCACTAAAATCACTTTCAAACTTACGAGAGGGAAAAACCAAGGTTGTTCCCAGTTGTATTTGAGTGCCTTGAAGTTTGTTAATCAAAGCAGGATTCCAGAAAATAGCTGATGGGTCATCTGTATGTGCAATCGTAGCGGCACCCTGACCTAAGGTAGATGCCCCTTGTGTATAAATAGCAAAACCTGAACCGTAGGCATTGGGAATAGAACAAAAGATAAAAAGCACAAAAATAAGGGCTGTTAAACCCTTTTGCTTCCCTTTTTGAATCATGAAAAACCTCCTTATTCTTATAAGAATATAAAATTGGGCTATATAAACAGATGTCAATACTTGTTGTCAATAAAAAGTTTTGACCGGTTTTCGTCTTACAATCTACGGTTAGGTATTGAATAAAAAAGATATATATGTTATCAATGAAGATATTTAACATTTAAGGAGAAAATAATACAGGCTTAATTAAGGTTTGGATTCGAACCAATGGACGCAGTAATTATTGCTGGCATATCTAAGGATAAGGGCAGCCAATTTAGTTTAAAGCATGATTATCTTCTTACCAAAGATGGGATGATAATGAGTTATAGTAACTTAAAAAAAATATTTGGCCTTTTACCTTTTTCTGCTTTGTCTGGTTATAGCACTCCTTATTTAGCAGGTATTTATTTGTATAATTATCTATCCCGGCGAGGGGTTAAGTGTGGACTTATAAATTTCTTAGATTTGGAAGTAGAACAATTTGAAAAGTTCATACAACAGGAACCTAAAATTATTGCCCTCTCTTCTACTTTCTTGACAAATATTAGAACAGTAAAAAAAATCACCGAAATTATTCGTCGCTATGCCCCCGATACCAAAATTATATTAGGTGGGCCACTCGTATATAATAGCTATCTTTTGTACCAATTAAAGGATACTGATTATGATACTTATTCTTGTAACCAAGATTATTTCTTTTTAAACTCAGAGAAATTCTATCATGAGGATATTGATCTATTTGTAGTAGAAGAACAAGGTGAAGAAACCCTCTGGCGAGTGGTTAATGCTATAAAAAATTGTAAAGATTATCAAGAAATACCAAATCTTGCTTATTATAAGAATGACCAATTGGTTTTTACTGCCAGAAGAACTGAGAACAATGATTTTTCAGAAGACCTAGCTAACTGGGATGAGGTTCCTAAAGAATACATCTATCCTATTTTTCCGGTAAGAGGCTCACGAGGTTGCCCCTATAGGTGTAAATTTTGTAATTTCTCACCGGGGCGAACTTTTCGTCTAAAAAGCACGGATATTGTTACTCAGGAAATTGCTGCTTTAGTGAATACAGGAAAAGTGAGAATGATTAGATTCACCGATGACAACCTCTTTTTGAATCGGAAATATTTAGAAGATTACTGCCGGAATATTATTAAAGTCGGAAAAGGAATAAAGTGGACATCATTTATCCGAGCCAGCTCCATTACTAAAGATAATATACGGTTACTTAAGGATTCTGGATGTATACTAGCCCAAATCGGTATGGAATCGGGTGACAGAAATATTTTAAAGGCGATGAATAAAAAGGATACTCCTGAGAATTATTTGCGAGTTATAGAGTTATTAAACGCACACAGTATTTCTACACAATTATATTTTATCATTGGGTTTCCTGGAGAAACAGCTCAAACTATTGAAAGTACAATTACATTAATAAATAAATTTTACCATGATGGTCCAGCAATTAATGAATTCATGGTATTTCCTTTTGTGTTTGCCCCTTTATCTCCCGTTTACAGTCCAGATAAGCCGGAAAAATATAATTTGGAGGGCTATATGAGCGAATGGACTCATTATACCATGAATTCAGAACAAGCTAAGAAGTATGCTCGAGAATTCTTATTAAGGGTTGATAATATATATCCTCCTTATGGAATTGAGGAATTTCTATTAGTGGAGATTTTAAAATTAAAAAAAATAGCTCAGCTTCGTTCTCAAATCCGAGAAGATGAGCTATTACAGCGTTCTCCATGGATTGTTGAACAACACTGGCGGGAGTTAAGAGAAGTAGTTATTTCGGAATAGTTAAAATTGATATTGCTAAAAGATTATGAGTTTCAAATAAAAAACAGAACTTTGAATTATGAAAGACATTGAATATTTAATGGAAAGTGACGAAGAAGTTTTCCGTCTGGAGTTAAAGACAGATAGCAAAGTTGTTGAAAAACAGGCCCTCTGGGCTGGAATAAAGCCGGGTATGAGTGTTGCTGATATATGTTGCGGTTCAGGAAAAACTACCTCAATACTGCATAAATTGGTTCAACCGAGTGGTATTGCAGTCGGAGTAGATTCTTCAGAAAAAAGAATTGAATATGCTAAAGATCATTACGGTGTTAAAGGTATAGGATTTAAATGCAAAGATATCAGAGGGCCTCTTGATGACCTTGGTATGTTCGACTTTATATGGGTCCGTTTTGTTCTTGAGTATCATCTCTCTAATAGTTTTTACCTAATTAAGAATTTATCCAAAATTGTAAAACCAGGGGGCATTTTGTGTTTGATTGATCTTGACTATAACTGTTTGAGCCATTATGGCCTTTCTCAGAGATTGGAAAGAGCTCTTTTAGCCGCGATAAAAAAAGTAGAGGAAAAAGCAAACTTTGATCCATATGCCGGAAGAAAGCTTTATTCCTATCTTTATAAACTCGGTTATCAGGATATAGATGTAAATGTAGCGGCTCATCATCTGATATTTGGTGAATTAAAAAATACTGATGCCTTTAATTGGGTGAAGAAAATTGAGGTTGTTTCTAAAAAGATAGATTTTCAATTTGAAGAATATGAAGGGGGTTATAAGGAGTTTTTGGAAGAATTTAAAAGATTTTTTACCGATCCAGGAAGATTTACATACACGCCGGTAATTTCTTGCAGAGGCCGTAAACCACTCTCATAATCTTCATATCTAATAAGTTGTCAGTAGCTTTCCACTTTCAGCCCTCTTTTTATAATAATGAATAAATGCCTCAATGACATTCCTATCGAAGTGTATGTCGCTTTTATCCATTAAAAGTTCAAATGCTGTATCGAGGGGCATCGGTTCCCTGTAATGACGTTTTGAAGTAATAGCCTCAAAAAAGTCAGCTACTGCGATTATTCTGGCTCCAAGGGGAATTTCATCTCCCTTAAGACCTTTTGGGTAACCACTCCCATCTATTTTTTCGTGATGAGCTTCTACAATCTCAGGGACTTCCTTATAGATGCCTTCAAAATTTATCTGTTCTAATATTCTCTTAGTTTTTTCCACATGTGTTTTTATTTCTTCATGCTCTTCAATGCTTAGAGCACCATTTTTCTTTAAGATGTCATCTTTGATACCTATCTTGCCGTAATCATGAAGTAATGAGGCTACCCGGATCATCTCACAATAATCTTTTGGCTTGCCCAATTCTTCGCAGATTCCTACAGCGTATTCTGTAACTTTTTCAGAATGTCCTGCAGTCAAGGGGTCACGTGCATCGATGCTTGCTGCTAAAACCTGCAGTATCGATCTGAATTGACGTTCCTTAGTTTCTGCAAGTATAGCATTGTGAATGCTTATACCCACCTGAGGTGCAATACCCATCAGTAAATTAATGTCACTCTGGACAAGAGGTCTTTTTGTTTTTATATTATCTACCGCAAGAATTCCTAAAGATTCATCCTCATAGATTATAGGGCAACAGATAAAAGATTTAGCTCCCATCTTTTTTGCAAATTCAAGACTCCGCTGTGAAAGGTCTTCCTTTATCTCATCTATATCATTTATCAAAAATGGTTTCTGTTCACGAAAAGAGACAACAAAAACACCTTTTGATTCAGGCAAGTCTAAATGAAAACTCATATTTTTCAAAATATTTAAAAGCTCATCAGTATATCCAAAGCCTGCACGGAAATTAAGCCTTGTTTTATCCTCATTTGCTAAAAGGATCATAGCGCGGTCATAATCAAGTCTTTTTTCTAAAACTTTTACAATACTTTTTAAAAGAATACCAATATCTGTATGTTTACTTATGGCCAGGCCTATCTCGTTTATTAAAAGGGCATTGTTATAATTTACATTGATCTGTTCTACGAGTTGGTCTGCGGAATCCTTGAGATTGTTCATAGCTGCATTTAGCTCCTGTATTTCTAAATCTCTGGAATAAACCGTTACCAATAAAATAACTAAGATAGAGAAAGGTAAAATTACCAATGATGTAATTTCCGAGTTTGTAAAGTAAGAACCAACGCAGAGTGCTAAAAGAAGTAAAGCAACATAATTTCTTACCTTTCTCCAGTAAGCAGAACGTGATTCCTGCCAGGAAACGATATAGCGGCAGGCCTTCATCCCTTTGAAGATACATTCTGGATGTTCAATTCTTGGAAATTTATAATTAAATAATGACGCTATAGCCTCGAAATATCCTATTCTGTTTTCACATTGGTATGGTTTTTCATAGACGCCCTCTTTGGGTATAACGGTAATCTCGACCTTATTGGTACCTATCTTCTTTGATTCATAGGTTGCCGATTTAGTAAATTTAGGGGCGTATTTACCCATTGTCTCATAAGCTTTTGCCGGACCAATAAGTCCTAGGGCATACTGTCTCATTACCCCTATGGCGTTGGGTGATGCTGCATATCTACCTGCTTCTCTGGCGATGTTTTTATTACCTGTCAGTTTTACCATCATTTCGTAAAAAAGATCTCCCTGTTCCTGAGTGAACCAGTGGCCCTCATCTTCAACCTGGTAAGGCTCCATCTTGGCATAACTCAATAATTCACTTATATTTACATAACTGTATTTTCTTTTAATGAAATTTATGCAGGTTTTTATTATCCTGCTATTATATAAAAGGGTATCATCTATTTTAGTTGGTTCCATATCAGCACCTTAGAAAAAAAGTATAACATTTCAGCTATGACTGTTTTTTGGTTGGATCAGCAGTTTTTCCATGTATTTTAGGTAATGATCAGTATATCGAGTGTTGATGACCCATAAATTGTATATTTTCTCAGAAGGAATGGATTGGCTTTCAGCATAGCTGACAGGATAGAGGACAATGGGTATCTTGTCTTGCTCATAGTATTGAGATAGCTGCGAGAGGCTTGAGTAGAGCATGTTGCGAGGGAGATTATCTGTATCCAAGATAATGGCATGGATGCAATTAGTCAGGTTAGACATGTCCAGACCAATATCTGAGATAGTTACTATGAAAATTACTTTGAGAAGACCATCTTTTCTCAGTGAAACAAGGTGTTTTTCCCTTTTAAAACCGAATTTCTGATATTCTTTACTCAGTTCATCATTGTCAATCCTATCAGGTTCCAGATCAAGAGCATGAATCATTAGACCCCCCGACTTATGTTCATAAAAAGCTTTCAACTCTAGCAGGTCTTCGGGTCGAGTTTTAGTCAGCGTCCACCCTGAAAGATCCTGCTCGAAAGCCTTTTGAAAATGGAAATAAGCAAAAAGATCAATGGAACAGCCCTTTAGATCATTTAAATAATGGGTGAAGCCTCCAAAGATACGATTGGAAAATTTAGTATTAGGCCTGAAGTAACTGATTATGAAATCCATGTGGGCTGAGTATAGGCAATAAAAATCATTTATATAACGTCCAATTTGGTCTAGTACAACAAGCCCAGCTTTATTGTAGACAGACCCACTGGCAAGCTGATGAATTATCCATGTATTTTCATAAAAACGTAGCATGGATATATGACCTTGGATTATACCTTTGTCTTGATATATAAAGTGTCTTGCTATAGTAGGACTTTTTATGTAGAGCTTCTCATATGTTTCTTTAAACTTTTTCCTGTTGGCATAGATAAAAGCATATCTTTGAGGATAGACAGAGCCTGCTTCAAAGAAGAACTTCCACAGGGCATCTAAATCTACTATATTACAGACATAGGATTTTCTGTTCGATACTTGATGCAAAAAATTTGAGAGCCTGACTTGATCTTGCATATCCATGTCTAAAATGGCCAAGCCACATTTTGCATAAGTTTCATCCTCATAGGTTTTATAAATGTTTCTATGAACAACCTGAGCCCTACACTTTATCTTGAAGTCATGCGCAATCTCTATAAATAGCTCAGGGATAATCATACCTGGTAAAAGCACAGCGTTCTCGTAATATTCTTCTGCGGAGAAACCAGAACCTGATAGATCTTCAACCTCAAGAGTAATTGTCTTCTGGGTGAAAGGATGTCTGAATATAATATTCGGTGAAGGTGATAGTTTATATCTTAAACTTCTATATTCCTTATGTTTAAACCTATAAATCTTATCATTTACAGGCTCTAATACAAAGGTTTTTGTTTTCTGGCCAAAGGTTTGCCTGATTATCTTACATTCCCCTGAATAGAGAGTTTCTTTGCTATTTTTAAGGATGAGATGCACTGTAGATTCGGGATTAATCCATTGGAATATTTGAGGTGGTTCAGTCGACATCTCTATACGAAAGGAGACAGGAGTAAAATCTGAAAGAAATCCATAAAACACGGCACCATTCTGGATCAATTCAACTTCTATACCTTTGCATAGATATCTTTTTACTTTTCGGAAATTGATTTTGTAACATGTTTCAGGAAGAATGAAACTTATACCTTCTTCACTAATCTTTCTCGCATCAGCTTTAACAAGGAACATTTTATTGTCATTGTTGAGGAGAAAATTTAGAAAACTATAGGAATGCAGTTTCGGTATAAGTTCTGTTTTTGGGCTCCAGAGACAGTCCAAAGTATCCCCAAGGCATGGCTGGGGCTTGGCTTGAAGGGAAATAACATTGTTATAGGTTGGGTGTTTAAAATTTATGAGGATAGTGCCGTCTTGAAAATTAATGTAGTTCAGAGTGTTAACGAGATGCTTTTTACTGACTTTCTTTCCTTCTTCCAGTTGGGTATCTGGGTTGAGGTTGTTAAATAATTGAGTAAATTTTTCTATACTTTCCACTCCTTGCTTCTATCTTCTAAGAAAGAAGTTAATAATTTAAGTGGAACTCCTTATAAATATTAGATTCATTGTAGAATACGAATATTACAATGTCAAGCATTATTATATTTTTTATTATTGTTACTATGTTATAGCACTAAACCTCTTCTTCAGTGCTTTTGTAAGAGAATTGTGGCTTAAAGTATTCAGGATGTCTTTTTTCTCAAGCCAGCCCCTTTTTGCAATAGAGACTCCGTAGATCATATAGTCGAAATGGTTAACAAGATGCGTATCAGTACATATTACCAGGGGTATGCCCATCTCTTTTGCCATCCTTGCATGTACATCATTTAGATCCAATCGAAAAGGATAGGCATTTATCTCCACTGCCGTGCCTGTTTCTTTGGCAACTTTAAGGATTTCATTTATGTCTACATCGTAGGAGTCCCTTTCTCCGATCAACCTACCCGTTGGATGCGCGATAATTGACACATATGGTTTTTTCATGGCAGACACTAATCTCTTTGTGAGTTGTTCTCTGCTTTGTTTGAAACCTGAGTGGATCGAGGCTACAACGATATCCATGCGTTTAAGTACATCATCGGGTAAGTCCAATTGCCCATCGCTTCTAATATCCACTTCTATGCCTGCAAGAAGCCTAAAGCCTTTTATCCTTCTATTCAATGCATCTATTTGCTTTTTTTGTTCTAATAGCCTTTCTGCCGTGAGTCCCCTTGCAATGCCCAGACCCTTTGAGTGGTCTGTGATAGCTATGTAATCGTATCCTCTTTTCCGGGCTTCTTTTATCAGTTCCTCAAAATCATGACTACCATCACTCCATTTACTGTGGACATGAAGATCACCTTTAATATCTATAAGTTCAACAAGTTTTGGCAATCTTCCAGCAAGCGCAGCTTCTATCTCTCCTGTGTCCTCGCGTAGCTCTGGAGGTATAAAGGGAAGACCCAGAATACTGTATACATCTACTTCTTCCTTCCCTCCGAGCTTCTTGTTGTCTTTTTCTCTGAAGATACCGTATTCATTAATCTTGAGACCTGCTTTTACAGCCATTTCTCTCAATCTAATATTGTGGGCTTTGCTACCAGTGAAGTATGCGAGGGCAGCACCAAAGCTTTCCTCTTCAACAACACGCAGGTCAACCTGTAACCCTTCGTGTATTATTACACTTGATTTTGTAGGTCCCTGCATAAGGATTTCCTTAACATGAGGGAGGTGAACAAATGCCTTCATTACCTCTTTAGGATTTTCTGATGTAGCAAGGATGTCTATGTCTTTAATTGTCTCTTTCCATCTTCTTATGCTTCCTGCTACATTGAGCTTTTTAATTGGGGCTTTCTTTCTTAGCTGTTCGAGTATATCATTGGCAATAGGAAGAACCTTTCCGAGAGGCTGCCTTTCTAACCCCCTCTTCAGCATCTCAATGCCCTTGAGTATATTTTCTTCTGTTTTTTCTTTTATTCCTGGTAACCCAACGAGCTTATGTTCCCTGGCAAACCTTTCGAGAGTTTCTATATCTTTTACATTTAATTTTTCGAAAAGAAGTTTCGCTGTTTTTGGGCCAAGACTCGGTACAGAAAGGAGTGTGCTGAGATCTTTTGGCATTTCTTTCTTCAGGTCCTCATAAGACTGGAGCGTTCCTGTTCTGACATATTCTTCTATCTTGCCTGCCAGGTCCTGTCCAATTCCAGGAATTTTCATAAGTTCATTTTTTGGTATTTCCGCAACATCCTTTATAAGTCCCTCTATATTCTGTGCAGCACGCCTGTATGCCCTTATCCTGAAGGGATTCTCGCCCTTGATTTCAAGCAGATCGGCAATGTCATTAAAGATCTTCGCGATCTCCTGGTTTTTCATGCGGAACTTATCTCATATAAAGTATTTAGCCGATAAACAGGAAAGGCCGATGAAGAAACATATAATCATTCTATTTCCTCTATTATTGCCGCTGCTAACAAAGGGAACATTATTTCGTGATGTCCTGTGAGGGCATAGGCTGCGCCCTTGTTTATGGTGGGTCTCTTGAGGACATTCTCTTTTGGTCGGTAATGCTGGATGAAGTCCATATTTACCGTTGTTATGTTCTCAACCTTATTGCCAAGATTCCTCGCTATAGTAAGTGCCTTTAAAAATACTTCTGGCATAATAACAGCAGAGCCAAGATTGATATAAACACCATTCTCAAGGTCAGAAACTACTGAAGTAAAAAGCTTGAAGTCCCTAAAACTGCCTTCTCCGATAGCCGAACCGTCTGCGTCAGGATGCATATGAATAATGTCAGTTCCAATTGCTACATGAACGGTTGCGGGTATATCAAGCTCATATGCTGTGGCAAAGATGCTCTTGTCTTTAAATCTAAATTTACTCCTGTATATTAGCTCACCAACAGACTTTCCTATACCGTATCCCTTCTTTACGCACTCTTTTATTGCCTTATTGAGATACCTGCCCGTTTCTCTTACCATGCCAAAGGTTGCTCTCGTTAATTCCCTTGCTACATCTTCAGATGTATGGCCTATAAAAGAAAGCTCAAAGTCATGGATTATACAAGCCCCATTTGTTGCTATTGCGGTGATGATGTTTTTTTTCATGAGGTCAATAATGATAGGGGATAGGCCAACCTTTATTGGATGTGCGCCCATGCCGAGGATCACAGGTCTTTTGTTTTGTATAGCCCTTAAAATGGCCTTAACAATGGATTTGAAATCATTAGCAGCAAGGATATGCGGAAGCCTGTCCATGAAGCCTTTGAAGGAATCTCCCTTTACAGGTGGATTGGCGAAGGTATTAAATGAGACTTTATTTTCTCTTTTTTCTAAAGGATATGTCTTAACATTTTTGAGAGATACCGGCCTGTATTTTTTCATCTTAGATATTTATCTCCTCTCAATCATTGAGTCAAACCCGGAAATTTTGCTGAATAAATCTTAACACACTGACCCCCTACCGTCAAAGAAGGAAGATTTAAGTGCAGGATTTGGAGATTCTTATGTACTTTAAAGAGTTATTGTCCCCATGAACTTCAATCTGATAAACTTCCCCATGTTTAATAAACTAAGCGAACTCACATTAGAAAAAAAATTATACCAATTAATAGTCAACAGACTTGATGGTTATCGTCTCCATTCTCAGGCATATCAGCAAGAGATATTTCGGCTTGTCGAGAAAGGAATCGGTGGATTCATAATTTTTGGTGGGAGAAGTGATGAAGCAAAAGGTTTCATTAACAAAATTCAGTCCATTTCTGAGATTCCTTTATTCATTGCATCTGATGTTGAATGTGGAGTGGGGCAGCAGATCCAGGATACAACAATGTTTCCATGCAATATGGCTATGGCAGCGGCTATCGATCACAATAGACCCGAAGATGTCAATATTCTTGAAAGCGCACTTAAAGCAATAGCTCAAGAATCGATACATGTTGGTATAAATATGCCTCTTATACCAGTCCTTGATGTTAATCAAGAGCCTGACAATCCAATCATCTGTACAAGGGCCTTCTCTGACAATCCTGAGGATGTTTCATGGTTCGGCTCAAGATATATAAGAGAACTTGAAGGGTCAGGCCTAATAAGTTGTGCCAAGCATTTTCCAGGGCATGGAGATACAGATATAGATTCCCACATATCCCTTCCTGTTATTACCAAATCCTTTAAAGATCTTATCGAGATAGATTTAATGCCCTTTATTGAGGCCATAAAAGCAAGAGTTAGTAGCATTATGGTTGGGCATTTGAGTATCCCGGCCATTGATTCCAAACCGGCAAGTTTATCAAGAAAAATTATCACAGATTTACTAAGAGAGGAACTCGGTTTTGATGGACTGATACTCACGGATGCCTTGAACATGAGAGCGCTGAAAGATCTTGGTTACGTTTCTACTGAGTGTGTAAAGGCAGGTGCTGACATATTGTTGCATCCTCTGGATGCTGATTCAACAGTTAGGGAACTTTTGTCTTCTATCAAATCAAAAGAGCTTTTCGAAGAACAGATAGATAAAACAATAGATCGCATAATAGGCATAAAGCATAGACTAAAAAACACTGAAAGCGAAGATGTTGATTATCAGAAAAATGCAGAACTCTCCACACACATTACTGGAATGTCTATAACGGCTGTGAAGAATGACAGGTTATTGCCAATTTCAGATGAAAACGAGGTTCATGTAATATTAGCAGGAGAGAGTAAATTTTTTGGGTCTTCACCTTTTAAAGACTATTTTAAAAATGTTTCGACTATCCCTTCTCCCATATTTCCTCAAGGGGAGAGGGCGAAGGTAATATTCGCCATCTTTACGAGTGTCTCTGCAGGCAGAGGTACCTCAGGAATAGATGCTGGGGAAAGAAAACATATTTCAGAATTCATTCAAAAGGTAAAAAATTCTGTGGTCATCTCTTTCGGATGTCCTTATGTTTTACGCTATTTTAAGGAAGCAGATATGCTTATTGCTGCCTATGAAGCAACAGAGCAGGCACAAAGGGCTGTAATAAAGTGTTTGAAGGGAGAGATGGATTTTAAGGGGAGGCTGCCTGTTAGAATTAATCTTTCATAATGGCAAGTACATGATTTAGTAATCTGTAATCAAGGCAGGTGTGTCGGGATTCAAAATTTTTAAATGCGACAAATATTTTTGAAGACAGATTTTAAATCTCCACAGATAAAATTATGGCTGATTTTAAACAGACGACTGAGGTCGTCTGTTATATAAGATTTGAAATGTGATAGACCAATACTTTAAGGTGTCGCCTAAAAATTTTTCACCCAACATACCTGCTTATGTGACTAACACAAGCATTTTTGAGGTCTTGTTTAAGGGTTACATGGAGAAACATTTTTAGTTTTTTTTATCTTATACGCTTGCTGATTTGGGAGATATAAGTTGAAATTTGATGTTACTCCATATCTACAAGTCTTTCGCAGCCGCCGTATTGCTGTAATAACATTCCTTGGTTTTTCTTCAGGGCTTCCTTTAGCTCTGACATCCGGAACTCTCCAGGCATGGATGGCGGTAACTGGTGTAGACCTGCGCACCATAGGAATTTTCTCATTGGTAGGGCTTCCTTATACAATTAAATTTCTCTGGTCTCCTTTTATGGATCGTTTTGTACCTCCATGGTTAGGGAGACGCCGGGGCTGGATAATTATTACTCAAGTTATACTTATGTTCGGGATTTCAACAATGGCCTTTAGTTCTCCCAAGCAAGTTCCCTGGCTATTAGCAATTCTTGCCCTTATGGTGGCTTTTAGTTCTGCCTCACAGGATATCGTAATTGATGCTTACAGGACTGATATCTTGAAAGAAAGAGAACGTGGTGCTGGAGCTGCTGTTTTTGTGATGGGCTATCGTATTGCGATGCTTGTCTCTGGCGCAGTGGCACTTATTTTGTCTGATTATATCGGTTGGAAAAACACCTACTTATTAATGGCAGCAGGGATGACGGTAGGAATGATATCAACGTTGTCTGGACCTGATCCAGAGGAAAGAGTTACCCCTCCCTTTAGCCTCAAAGAGGCTGTATTAGGTCCCTTAAGGAATTATTTTTCAAGGAACGCTGCGATTCCGCTGCTATTTTTAATAGTGCTTTATAAGTTAGGAGATGCCTATGCAGGTGCCTTAACTACTGCCTTTCTCATAAAGGGCATCGGGTTCTCAGCAAGCGAAGTAGGGACAATAAATAAAGGATTTGGCCTCATATCTTTGGTATTAGGTGCCATGGTCGGAGGTTCCTTAATGGTACGCCTTGGTCTGTTCCGCTCTTTAATGAGCTTTGGCGTACTGCAGGCAGTATCCAATCTTTCATTTATGTTTCTTGCGTGGATAGGTAAGAGTTACGGGATGTTGGTTTTTGCTGTTGCCTTCGAAAATCTGAGTGGTGGTATGGGTACGGCAGCCTTTGTTTCACTCCTTATGGCAATGTGTAATCACCGTTACACAGCAACACAATATGCGTTGTTGTCATCCCTTGCAGCCCTTGGACGAATATTTATCGGTCCTACTTCTGGTTTTGTTGTGGAATCAGTGGGCTGGGCTACTTTCTTTTTCATTACCGCATTAACAGCTCTGCCTGGCTTAGGGCTTCTGTGGTGGCTGCGTCGTGAGGTGTTAGGATTAGAGAATCATTCTGATTATATTTGTTAGGGCATAATGTAAATAAGATAGGGAAAGGACAAAGAGAGGCTGCGTTATGTAGCGGATAGAATTATTTTGTAATATGTTAATCATGTTTTCTATGATTGAGTTTTAACGACAAGGTAATGGAAAAAAGGAGTGAATATGAAAAGGGTAGAATTCTTTATGAGTATAATAATGGTAATAGTTTTGTTGCCTGTATGGTCTGTTGCTTTCACAGAAAAGGAGGGAAAAATGTCCGATGCTCTTTCCGTTATTCATAACCGCAAAAGTGTGCGCAGTTTTACTGGGCAGGGTGTAAGCAAGAATGCGTTAGATAAAATCATAAGGGCAGGGATGGCAGCGCCGACTGCTGTGAACAAGCAGCCGTGGGCATTTGTTGTTGTTACCGATCGGAAAACCCTTGACACCCTTGCTGCTGGATTACCGTATGCCAAAATGTTAGACAAAGCAGGTGCTGCGATTATTGTTTGTGCCATACCGGAAAAGGCACATGACAAACGTATGGAATTCGCGGTTATTGACAGCACCTGCGCAAGCGAGAATATATTGTTAGCTACCGAGGCTTTGGGATTGGGTGCGGTTTGGACTGCTGCATATCCGTATAAAGACAGGATGGATATTGCAAGAAAAGCCCTGAACATCCCGCATGACATTATTCCACTGAATGTTATCCCTGTGGGACATCCCACAGGAACAGATAAACCAAAAGACAAATACAAACCTGAAAATATTCACTGGGAGAAATGGTAACTATCAGGAAGGAATGTGCCGGATAAAAAAGAAGTAAAACAAAGTTGACAGTGAAGTTCTCATGATTAACGGAGGAGTGTCATTCAGAGAGCGTCTCTTTTTAGAAGGTGGGCCTTAAAGATTATTAAAATGGGGTGTTGATATGTCAAGAAAATCTTTCCCGTTATCTAAAGTTTATGGTTTGCTTGAGCCGGGGCCGGTGGTGCTGGTCACGACAGCCAGCAAGACGAAGGCGAACATCATGACCATGTCGTGGTATACGATGATGGAGTTCGAGCCGCCGATCGTGGGTTGCGTGATCAGCAATCGGAACTACACGTTCAATATCTTAAAGGCGACTAAGGAATGCGTGATTAATATCCCGACGCTGGAGCTGGCGGAAAAGGTAGTGGGTTGTGGAAACAGCTCCGGACGGAAGATCGACAAGTTCAAGGTCTTTGGACTGACACAGGTGACTGCCTCATTCGTCAAAGCGCCGCTCATCGGCGAGTGTTATGCGAATCTTGAATGCAAGATTGTCGATGAGAAGATGGTAGCCAAGTACAATTTCTTCATCCTGGAGGTGCTGAAAGCGTGGATCGACCCAGCAAGGAAAGACCCACGTACGATTCATCATTGCGGGAGAGGTGTTTTTATGGTTGCCGGTGAGACGATCAAGTTGCCTTCAAAAATGAAATAGCTACACCTACTACTCCGCATGTATGAGGAACTGAAACACTTGTGTGTTTACAGTAGAATTGTTTATTGCATAAATCTTCTGCTAATGTAACGAATCGATTAGTTTCCCCGTTAGGTCAATGCATTTGTTTACTCAAGGCATATTGAATTCAAGGTGCGATACCTTGCGCTTTGAGAAAGTCGTTGAGATCTACTTTTATTTATATATGATTCCCGTTAGCCAAGCAACGATAACAAAAGAGAGAATATAACCTATTCTTTTATGAATATAAAAGTAAACTTTTGTAGAACCAACAAGTTCTACCTTATTCCATTCATTAAATTTAATTACTGGAAAGAGCATATCTAAGCTATAAAAAAAGTTGACAACTATTCTTTTAAATATTCTAAATACTCCTGTCAACATTCTTTTTGTGCAATTTTCAGAAATTTCTCTTTGTTTTACATATTTCGCAGGTCCTTGATTGGAACAAATGAGAAAAATCGAACCAATTGCACTCATACCCAATAGCCAGATAAATATATAGTACAATTTATAACCATAACCTATTGTCCATTTCAAGAACTTTAACCAGTAATGATTTAGATCTTTGGAAGCAGTTTCCTCCCTATTTTTACTCCAATAAAGAACATTTCTTGCTTTTGAGGGATATCCCTCCTCTTTCAAAACTTTGGCGAGCTGTTCATAAGGCTGGGGAGAATAGTAGCTCTGCTTTTCAAGCCAACTCTTAAGCCATTTGACTTCTCTGGTAGCCATGGATTTACTTTCTGCTGAAGTAAGTCCTCCAAGGCGAGAGTATGTGAAACCTGTTAGTTCCAGTTCATTAGGCCAAGAATCTTCACGATCCTGCAATGCTTTGACCTCTGTATTCTGGAGAAAAAGTTTAGCTCCTTTTCCCCATTTAGGCGATGGATGGACGTCTGAACCCAACCGTAGTTAACCCTTTACAGTGGTTCCTGATAGGTATAAATTTGAGAATGTGCTGTCAGAAATATCTATGTTCCCACCAATTTCTGAAACAAATATACCAACTGGCTTTTCAAAAATAGCCTCATTCAGAAAAAAGTTACCATCAAGCTGAATGCTATCAATATATACATTTTGATTGAACTTGGATCCCCTCATATTCAATTGTCCGCCTATTTTAGCACCAATTAATGTAATCTCAGCGAACTCAGTTTTCTCAGATTGATTCTTCGTATTCATGAAAAGATCGCTACCCACCTTTATATTGTTCATATTTAATTTTTCACGGAATTTTGAGCCAATCATGTCTAATTCGCTACTTATTATTGCACTATTAAGTCTAACACCTTTTGCGAACTTGGCTCCTCCTCGCATAAAAAGAGCACTTCCGGTTTTGAGGCCATCCATCATAAGCTCGACGTTGAATTTAGCGCCATCCATTTCTAATTTGTCGCCTATTTTTGCTCCACGTAAGTCGACACGACCATCTTTATTTATACCGGCGAAATCAAACGTAGCTTTATGCATGAAGAGTATATCCGCAACTTGTAACCCGTTCATATTTACATCACCATAAAATTTAGAATTATTCATAACTAATTGACTACCTATTTTTGCACTACGTAGAATCAAATCTTTAGAAAATTCTGCCATATTCTTTAAAAAAAGACTGCCGTCAGTCACCAATTTATCCATGTTCACATTACCATTGAATTTTGAGCCTTCTAAGGAAATTGAAAATGGAGTCTTTAGGTCCATAAAGATCACATCTCGATCAAATCGGGATTTTACAAGAGCGAGAGGGTGAGAAATAGTTGCATTTAGAAGGTTAATTGGCTCTCTAAACCATGCCCCGATAATAAATACACCATTTCTGCCTATTGTCCCACGATATGGCTCATGGAGCAAAATTGTCTCAAGAAACGACTGGCTTAATATGCGTTCCTTGTGCCAACCCTCTGACTTTCTTGGGTCAATCGGCAGGCTTACCCCTTCGGCTTTATTAAAATCAGCAATCTTCCCCTCACATACCTGTTTCCATACCCATCTTTCTTGAGAAGTCCAGTTTGGAAGTGGATTAACATTACATTTTTCGCCCGGCAATATTGTAGCAGAAGTAAATTTGTAACTCAGAAAAGAAAATGCAAAAACAAGTAGTGTGAATAATAATAAATTCTTAAACCAATAATAACCTTTATAAACCATCTCTTTTACTCTCTATTCGACCTCACCAGGAAATATAAGATATTCAGTCTAACTATGTAAATAATAATTTCCATAATCTTAAGTGTTTTGATGAATGCCACGGGCGAGGACTACAGGAAGGCATAAATAGAGCCAAGAAATCCCAAAAGCGTTGACTACTATGTTTAGCAATCATCAATTAACTTATATTTGTATAATTTGTTTCGTCGAGATAGAATACGCTTGAACTATTGAATTTTATTGGGCGAGTTTAAGAAAAGTCTTTCAATCCTAAGGAACGAGGGAAAATTATGAAAAAGGTGATACTTATAGGTAAAATGAAAAAGGTGATACTTAAAATGTAAAATAGGGTCAGACTTGATAATTGACTTTTGAAATAGACTCTGATATTTTATCTCATGGCTCGGAAGCCAAGGATAGAGTTTGAAGGTGCTTTTTATCATGTCATCACCCGTGGGAATCAGCGACAAAAGATTTTCAAAGACAAAGATGACTTTCTGAAATATCTGGAAATACTATTCAATTACAAAATACGTTACAAATATTTCCTCTATGCCTATATGCTGATGAACAACCATGTACATCTTCTGATAGAGATACAGGAGACTCCGCTTTCAAAAATCCTTCAGGGAATCAACCAGAGTTACACAACACATTTCAACAGGAAATATAAGACTGTAGGTCATCTCTTTCAGGGCAGATATAAGGCAATACTTTGTGACAGGGATAAGTATTTACTTTCCCTTATCAAATATATTCATCTTAACCCAGTAAGGGCTAAAAT
>CAZXCW010000013.1:0-25836 GCA_964639385.1 uncultured Nitrospiraceae bacterium | reverse complement strand
ATTCCCAATAAATTATCGAGTTAAATAAATTTTTGAACAATGTCTGCATTATTTGTGTTAAAGAATAAAGTATCTTTTGACCTACGACATAGATGCCTAAATATGACATTTTAAAAGTCGATGCCATTCGTTATCTATAATTTTAGCGATCCTCTTAAGAGGAGATGACACTCCGAATTCACATTGCTTACATATGAAATCATCCTCACTCTGTCTACCCAGGAAAATCTTCTCAAGGATTTCTCTTGCCTGCTCCGAGTTCCAGACTTCCTGGATTGACTTTTCTTTTAGATTGCCGAGGATAACTTTTCTACCCATATCTTCACAGCACAATATGACATCTCCATTAAATGCAACGACCATGTCTCTCAGCGGCAAGGTTTTTTTGCACCCCCTCAGCATGTTGCCTGGATATTTTAATCTCCACGAAATACAATTGGAAACCAAACCGGTACGAGAATTTGGAAGAAATATTTTCACTCGTATATCCTTATCTTTCCAATAGCGTTTTACCTTTAGAACCTCTCCAACGGGCCATCTGTACAGGATAGCCCGTATCTGGATAAGATCCTTTGGGTAATGTTTGACTAGATAGTCTATGTTATTTAACGTTTTGTTGATATCTAAACCCATTACATATTTATATACGCTAGGGGTGATTCCATGACAACTTATATAGATCGGTCCTTTAAAGCCAACTGCTATTAATTTATCAGTTCGTTCGGGTGTTAAAAGTGAGGCATTGGTCTGTATAATTAATTCCAGATCAGAATTAAGAACATATGAGATTTTGCTAAAAACATTCGGATCTACAAATAGTTCACCCATATTGCAAAATATTATATGCCCGCGTACCGGATAGTTTCTTGCAATTAAAGAGAATTCATCGATAATCCTTCTAAAAAGATCTGCCTCCATATATCCCATAGTCATTTTTTTCGATAAATCCATGTAAGGACATACTTTGCAGGAGGCGTTACAGTAGGAATGTATATCTATGATTAAATTCGAGGGATAGGGGAGACGCTTAAGGTTGCCTAAGTAAATAGGTTTCCATTCTTTAATTTGGGCTACATTCATTGCCCTGATTTACCAATCTTTAAAAAACCCATTTTAATGTTTAACCCGAATTACGCAAGGATCATTTAGAAACATTTATAAACCGTCATTCTGTTTCACTTTTTTATTTTAAGGTAAATCTTTGAAAGAATTGAATTTATATATATTAACATCCTCACTTTAAACCATGCAATATTGTCTTTAACAACTATCCTGTTTATTGCAAAAGGGTCCGAGCCTGTTCGCGTGACACCTAAATTTGTGGTAAATATAGCTTTATAGCCAATATCTTTCGCTGCATTTAGAGCGAGACTGTTGTATTTGCCATATGGCCAGCTTAGATATGGACATGGCCTGTCAAGCTTTTTCTCAATGCTCTGCTTAGATTCTTGTAGTTCCTTAAAAAGCTCATTTTTAGATAAAAGGTCGCACTCCCTATGGCTTTCAGTATGGGAATAAAAATCAATTAGACCGCTATCTGCCATTTCTTTTATGAGATTCCAGGTGAGCACCACTTTATGCTCTTCCCCCTTCAGTATTAATGATTTAGATTCTTTATGGGATGGTATGAGGTAACAAATCTGTGAAGTTTTTTCAGATGCCTTCTCTACTCTATCAGTAACTAAGAAAAGAGAGGCATAGATCCTGTATTTTTTAATCACGGGAAATGCATAGATATAATTATCAAGCCAGCCGTCATCGAAAGTAAGGACTACGGCTTTTTGACGTAAAGCCAATCCTCCGCTTATATAAGAGAGCAGCTCGTCAATCTTTAAAGTTTTATATCCTGATTCATGAAGGTATCTCATCTGTCCTTCAAAGACCTCTGGCGTTACGGTGACCATGTCTTCTTTATTTGGATTGATATGGTGATACATTAAAACCGGGATGGACCTCATTGATTTCTCTTTCCTACAAGAGATGAATATAGCGCATACATTCCTTCACACATCTTCTCAACTGTAAAATTTTGTTCGACCATTTTTCTTCCTTCAATGCCCATCATTCTTGCCCTCTTTTTATTACGAAGGATCTTTATAACTGCCTCTGATAATGTTATGGGATTATTTGGTTCTACAAGATAACCGTTTACTCCATTTTTTATCACTTCACCAACACCCCCAACATCTGTTCCTACTACTGGCTTTTCCATTGCCATTGCTTCTATAAAAGAAGTTCCAAGAGCCTCCTGAAGAGTGGGAAGGACGAAGAGGTCAATAGACTTGAGTATATTAGAGACATCTCTTCTCATACCGAGCATGAAGACCTTATTTGATAAACTTAAATTATTTATCCTATTTAAAATATTTTCTTTCTGTGGTCCCTCTCCTGCAAATATAAATACAGCCTCTGGAATCTTTTTTGAAATTAGCGGAATAGCATCAAGGAGGACGCGATGCCCCTTCTTTATCCTTAAAATAGCTATTGTTCCTACAATTGGGATATCTTCTCTAAGTCCCAATTGGTCTCTCAAGTTATCCGTGGCCATTTCCGGGTTAAATTTGCTAAGGTCTATACCTGTTGGAATAGCTACCACCTTTTCAGGGCTAATACTTTCTTTTATCAAATATTGCCTCACATATTCACTCACAGTAACTACCATGTGGGGCAATAGGCTATATGTAACCCTCGATGTTATCGGTAGTGCCAAATGTCTTGTCCTGACGACGACAGGTTTCTTCCTTGAGATCCTTCCAGCTATACCAGCAAGAAAACTGTCCTTTCCACTATGGGTATTTATTACATCAACATTTTCAGTTTTTATTAATTTGAGGACATATTTTATTGCAGGCAGATCATAACTTTTCCTCATTTTGCATGTCCTTAACTCAATCCCCTCTGTCAAGGCTTTTTGACTGAGCATGCTATCAGGCTGGCATAGAATAATTACTCTTGCCCCAAATTTCATGAGACCGACGGATTCTTGAAGTATCCTATTTTCCTGTCCTCCCCACCCCTTTGAAGACTCTGTGTGAAGTACTGTAAACACCACTATTTTTTGATGTCCTCTATTTTCCCGGCAAGAACCCTCTTGACTTCTTCTGTACTTATATCCTCAAGGCATCTGCTTTTTTTGCTTCCGTTGCAGCCGTCTTTCCCACACGGTATACATTCCCAATCTCTTTGAATAACAGTATGCATACCAAGTGTCTGAAACCCATTCCTGTTTGGATAAGGTGCCTTTTCTGTACTCTGATTGTTATCCCAGGGACCCCAATGGAAGGCACCACTCGGTCCGAACATGGCAACAACGGGTGTGCCGACAGCTGCAGCGATATGCATTGGAGCAGAATCAACACCAAAGAATAAATCAGAAACTTCTGATATTGCAGCGAGTTGTTTTATTGTTGTTTCCCCGCATAAGTCTATTACCCCCCCGATGCCCTCCCTTGGCAAGGAGGGGATGTGAGGGAGGGTAAATTCAGAAACTAAGGATAAAATTCTCTTTGCCTTATCCATTTCTTTTTTATCAGGTGACGATGTCACTACTACTTTCATACCTTGCTCAACCAGCCATGTTATAATTTCAGCCATGTATTCGTCTTTCCAGCATTTAAATAGCCATCTTGATGTGGGATGAACGTGGACGACCTTAACCCCTGTTTGCCCCCTCTTGTTAAGGGGGGGATGGAGGGGTATATTGTTTTCCTCAAGGATTTTTTTTATAAAGAGTCTGTCATTTTCCGAGACATGAAGATCAATAGAAAGGTTATCAGTTCCTATTCCGAACTGTCTAATAATATCAAGATTCTGTAAGACCATATGACTTTTTCTATCTGGTTCAGAAAGGTGGGTATAAAGATATCTTTTTCCGATGAAGCCCTTTTTGGATTTCCATCCTAATCTATATTTCGCGCCTGATATAAAAGATATAATTGCCGCCCTGTCTCCCCCTGTGAGATCAATAGTCACATCGAACCTTTTTTTCTGTATACATTTCAGAAAGGATAGTTCTTCCGCATATTTCTTGAAATGATTCATCTTCTTGATGTCTCTGTCAAATACCATTATCTCATTGATGAAGGGGTTGCCGATCAGTACCTTTTCTGTGCCTTTGTTAACAAGAGCAGATATGTGAGCATCTGGAAAATTGTCTCTCAATGCCCTGAACACAGGGGCACTTAGAAGCACATCTCCGATATGACGGAGTTTTATAATGAGGATTTTTTCAATTCCCTTAAAATTCATAAAAGAGATTGTGCTATGGCTGGGATTTTTTTAATATTTGCTACCTACCTGCTCAATTATCTCTATAAATTGAGAGGCTGCGCTTTCTATGGAAAAATTTTGAGCCTTTTCCCTTGCCTTTCTACCCATAACTATTAGATTTCCGAGAGATAGACTTATTTTATCAGTCAGTTCTTCTGCATCGAACAGATTATACATAACAAAACCTTCTTGTCCATTTTCTATGAGTTCAGCAGCTCCGTTATTTCCTGTTGTGATTGCAGGAAGCCCAGATGCCATTGCCTCCAGAGTAGCATTACTGAAGGGGTCATAAAGGGTAGGGAGAACAAACAGATCTGCCGCTGCATAAAATCTTTCAATCTCCTTTTGGGGTTCAAGGAAGGTGATTTTATCAAAAACGCCAAGCCTTTTTGCTAAAGTTTTGTATTTGCTTATGTTGTCTTTACCAATAACCAGGGCTTTGATATCCTCTCTTTTTATCAACGAGATGGAAGATAAAAAGGTTTTAAGTCCTTTTCTTTGGAAGCCGGATCCCACAAAGAGTAAAACCTTTGCACTTTCTGATATGGTAAGACCTTTTCTTACATTTTCGCGCCATCCATCTTTATTTTCGGGGGTAAATCTCGTCAAATCAACTCCATTATAAATTATAGTTATCCTTTCCCCAGGGACAGCATAATATTTCATAATTTGGTTTTTTACCATTTTTGAATTGGCTAAGATAAACCTGGTATTTGAAAAAATCTTTTTTTCTAAATTAAGAAGGTAGGTGTGAAGAGGGTTTATTTTAAATGATAATTTTTTATAGGAAGGCTCAATTTTTGATCTTATTTCCAACCATTCTGCGTGGCAACCCTCTCCAGCCCTGTATATATCCTGACAAGTCGTTCGCTCAAAGCTTATCACACACTTTGGATTATCTTTTTTGATTGCTGTTTTGACATTCTTATTAAAGGTTATAGTAGACAGAAATGAACCAAGAGATAAGACATCTATTTTGTGGAAAACTATCCCTTCCTCTCTTATCCATTGATTTGCGTAAATATGAATTTCATGGCCTGCCTGTTTTAAATGCGTTATAAAAGTTTGGAGATACCTTTCCGCTCCGCCATAAATCGAAAACCCCTTTTTTATGAATGCAAGCTTCATTTTTTGTTCGATGAACTAAGAAGAGTTAAAATATACGGCTCTGTAAACAGGGATAGTAAAAAGTACGTCACCAATATGGCGCAATTTAATCACAAAAATCTTTTTAATATTAGTGAAATTAAAGGCACCCATAAATCAAGATTTACGAAGACTTTTGTATGATTTAAGTCTCTGTCGGTCAATTTAGCGCATCTTCAGTCTAAGTTTTTTCTTTCTGGTCAGGGAAATAAAGTTTTTCTTACTTAGTAAATCAAGGACTTTGTATACTGAGCCTTCAATACTGAGAATTTCTGTATCTATGAGGAGATCTGGATTTTCAGGTTTTTCGTAAGGTGAAGAAATACCTGTATAGTCTTTTATAATCCCTGCCCTTGCTTTTTTGTAATTTCCCTTTGGATCCCTTCTTTCACACTCTTCAATAGAGCACTTTACGTAAATTTCCAAAAAGTTATCATCATTAAATCTACTTCTCACATATTCTCTATCTTTCTTGTAAGGAGATACGAAGGCTGCAAGAACGATTAATCCTGCATCCATCATGAGTTTTGAGAGCTCAACAATTCTTCTAAGGTTTTCTCTTCTATCTTCTCGGTTAAATCCGAGATTGCTGTTAAGTCCATGACGGACATTGTCACCGTCAAGGACATAGGTGCGGATGCCTTGACTGAATAATTCCTTTTCCAAAAGATGGGCTATCGTAGACTTACCTGATGAAGGAAGCCCTGTAAACCATATAAGACCACTCTTGTGATTGTTCAGAATGTTTCTGTCATGCCTGCTAACATAGCCATTATGCCATGCTATATGATTTGTTGTCATAAGCTCCCGTCTTTTCTTAGAAAAAGGAATTTATAAATTCATATATTTTAACAAAATCAGGAATTTTATTGGATAAGACTTAAACTCGTATTCCTGGCGCTAACTTATCAATTCGCCCCTGTAAAGTGCAGAGAGACGTTTAATTACTGATGGTAGAGAGAATTCTGATATGACTCTATCACGGCCTGCATGGCCCATCTTGTCTCGAAGGATTAGATCATCAATGAGACGGATTAAAACACCAGTTAGTTCTTCGAAGGTGTTACATAAAAAACCTGTCTTACCATGCACTACTGCATCGCGATTTCCAACAACATCAGTGGCAACTACTGGTTTACAGAGTGCCATAGCCTCAAGTATCGCAATGGGCATACCCTCCCAGAGGGACGTATGGAGATAGATATCAACTTCCTGAAAGAGTTTTCTCAAGGCAGCTTCACGAGACAGCCAGCCGGTAACCTCTATAGGAGAATCAGAAAACTTATTAATACTCTCACCTCCGCCAATCCAGAGGAATCTAACAAGCTCTGGCCTGGCTGAGGTTAGCCCTCTTGCTACCTTGGCAAACAACACAGGCGCTCTCTGTGGTGTAATCCTTCCGGCTGTACCAATTGTTGTATTATCTTTTTGTGTCATTTTGATTGGAAAAGATGATTTAGCCAACTTATCAATAGCCTCAATATCAATGGCGTTATTTATTAAAATAGTTTTAGATGCAACACTTTTGGCAGCATCATGCTCCCCATCTGAACAGGCGACAATAGTCCCGCCAAAACGAGAAGCTATTTTTTCAAAGAGACGATAAAAGTTACGAATCTTTCCATCTACATCCTGTCTCAGAAAGGAGAATCCATGAGGAGAGTAAAATACCCGGCTTACACCACTAAACCTTGCCGCTATTCGCCCTAAAAAGCCAGCCTTCGATGAATGCAAATGAATTACATCAGGTTGTTCTCTTTTCAGTATTTTCCAAAGATGAAAAAAAGATTTAAGATCGCTAAGGGGTTTAACTTCTCTAACCATGGGCAGATGAATAAAGCGTACCTCTGGATTGAAGCGTTTTCGAAAATCAGATGGTGTTTCTGGGCGAATACTATGGATGATGGTGATTTTAAACTCAAGTGGGCTGAGGCTGTTAACAATTTGTGTTAATACCGTAAATACACCGCTACCAAAACTCTCAACTACATGAATAAGGTTTATCCTTTTTGAAGTTCCTGACATTTATGTTTTGCATATCCTACTTAAAAAAATCTTCATTTTTTCAATAATTGAGTATGGCAAAAAAAATATCAAGATATTTCTGGATAGCCCATAGAAGCAGCAAATGTCCCAGTCCCAATTTTGCAGTATTATTGCTATTCTATTTCTGATTTGAAGTTTTCTTTTTGATAAAGAAATACCAGAAGGGTTTATTTCGCATTTCAACAAGACTTTGTTAATATTGGCAGTTTTAAAATTTTTAATAAATTTAAAAAAATATGCATAGTCCTCAGCATATTTAATATCTGTTGGATAGTAGCCCACTTTATCTATTGCCGATGTCCTAAACATAATAGATGGATGTATAAACATATTATTCACATACATTTTCTTTTTTAATTTTTCATGTTTCAGGGGATATTTAACTGGAAACAATTCCTTGCCATCCGTATCTACAAATGAGACCCATGAGCCTACCAGATAAATATCAGAATTTTTATCTAAAAATTCTCTTTGAATTTTAAATCTTTCAGGATGACATATATCTCCACAATCTAATCTTGCCACATATTCATATCTCCCATTTTTTTCTATAAATTTAAGACCCTCATTCAAAGCATACTCTATACCCCTATTTTCCTCAATATAAATTATAAAAAAATCATTTATGTCTCTGAATTTACTTTTAAGATCTACTAAATCAGGCTTTATTTTACTACCATCATCAACTATGACAACGTCAATGGGTTCTAAAGCTGAAATGCTGCTTAGAGACTTTTCCAATCCATAGATATCATTGTAATGTGGAATTAGAACTGCTATTTTAACCATCTTTAGCTGAATATATTGCTCGTACCCTGTGTGTATAAATTTTGAAAAAAAGAGAATCTGGAAGCAATATATACAACAACAGCCATATTACTTCCTTTGAGATATTGAGAAGAAAAATAAACGGACTAATCTGATGGTTTATTGATCTCCAGGCCATCAATTTCAGGTTGATGGTCGAGATTCCACACCTCAATTTGTTTGTTATAGTTACTTTATGTGGGTCAATCATACGATATTTCATTAAAGGTATCTGAATGTTATAGAGTTTTAGGCCTTTTTTTACCATTTCTATCCATAAGTGGTAGTCTTCTGCGTGTAAAACTTTTTTATATTTACCTACTACACCAAAAACCTCTCTTCTTAACATTACTGTTGGATGGACTAACTGGTTACCCAGTACCAGAAACTTGCCAATTTCTTCTGGGGTTTCAGGAAGCCTTCTAATTCCAATTGTATCTCCCTTGTCGTCAATGAGGATAACATTGCTGCCGACGGCTGCAATTTCAGGATGTTCCTCAAAGAATCTAATTTGAGTGGCGAGTCTTTCTGGCAAGGAAATGTCATCGTGATCCATTCTCGCTATATATTTTCCTTTTGATATATCGATGGCCCTGTTCAGACTCTCAACAACCCCCAGATTTTTTTCGTTAAACAACGGTCTTATTCTTGAGTCTTTCTTTGAAAACTTTTCAATAATACTTCTTGTATTATCGGTAGAACCGTCGTCTACTATGATAAGTTCAAAGTCATGAAAGGTCTGAGATAGAATACTCTCAATTGCTTCGGAGATATATTTCTCTGCATTATATGCAGGGAATATTACGCTGATTTCGGAGGTACTCAATAAATTTCGCCTTTAAAATGTAATCAACATAATCATAAATGATTAGTTTCGCCTCATTTTCTTAAAAGCAGCAAGACTGTACTATTCTTTCCCATCCGCTTTCGACCGAGACCTTATCAAGAAGTTTAAGTATCTTGGTGCACTGTTCCATATAGAGGGGCAAAGGGCGGCTTTCATAGAAATCTTCCTTTAGGTCATAAATCTCTGTGCGGCGGTCTGAGTATCTGATAGCTTTCAGGAAACTTTCATCAATAACAGCGATATTTGAACTTCTGTATGAGAATTCGTCAGGGTTAAACATGGCATTGCGGCGTTTCATTCCCTCAAGCGACAAAGAATTTTTCGGATGAAAACCTTGCAGCATTGCATATTGTTTTTTGTTTTTACCCAAGAGGCTTACGGAAGAATCAGGAGAAGGAAAAGCGGACTCTAAAACATCAAGTATAGTGGCGTAGATATCATTGATCTGGCAGAGGCGGCTCTCGTAGCCTGAGGGCACATATCTGTATGGATATCTTATTATAAGAGGTATGTGGAACAACTCATTGTATATAGAAAAAGAATGTCCCAAATGTCCTTTTTCACCGAGGTGCTCGCCATGGTCAGAGGTTATAATGAGCATGGTGTTATCAAGAAAACCATATTTTTCTAAATGGTCGTATATCTCTCCAATAACTGAATCAAGAAAGAGTATCTCACCTTCATAGAGACTATGCATGTATTCTGTTTCCTCAGGAGATGGTATCCACCTTCCTGCATAATAATCAAGATTATTAAATTTCCATATCCTTTTTTCAATCTCTGGATTTCTTTTCATAAATTTATACCTATAAGGTTCAGGGGGATTATATTTTCCATGACACTGGATAAAGTTTACAAAGAGGAACCAAGGCATTCTGCTGTTGCTATAGCTTTCTATAAAGTTCAATATATGTTTTTTTGCTTTAAATGTGAGAGGTGTAGAATTTTTTAAGGCGCTGTCTGGGTTACTCAGCCAGTTAACTACTGCCCTAAAGACATCTTTAATTTGTCTTTCTTCAAAAATGTACTTAATTAGGTCAATTGCCTGTTCTGGCTTCTTTTTACCGGATACCATCCTTTTTACATTTTCTGCACCTAAATCGTCATACTTTATTACAAAATTCTTCATAACATCAAAACCAAAATCATAATTAAATTTTTTTGAGAGGAAGGGATTACTCGATATACATCCTGTAATGTATCCATGTTTTTTTAAAACCCAGGGAAGAAGCGCAAGCTGAGTGTTCAGTGACATGTGTGTATCAGCATAAGAACCATGTTCTGAAGGATATAGGCCTGAGAAAAGGGACGCGTGAGACGGTATTGTCCAGTTAGCAGTTGTAAAACATTTTTTATAAATAGTGGCTTTTTCAGATATTCTTTCAAGATTAGGAGTTGTTTGGTTTCTGTGACCATACAAAGACATACTTTTTGCCCTTACTGTGTCCATTATTATAAGTAAAATGTTGGGGCTTCCCTTTTTCATCTAAGTAGAACCTCTCCACCTATTCTCTTTATATTTTTCATTGCCTCTTGGGTAATATCTTTCAAGATATTTTCATATCTCTCATCAGCAGAAAGGTCGTACTCTTCGTAGAAATCTCTGTTAAGATCATATAATTCCCTTTTTCTATCACTCCTTAAAATTAACTTCCAAAGATCTTCTCTTGTATAAGCTGTTTGTGATATCTTAAGGTTATAGGTATTCCAATCAAATTTGGGATTTACTTTCAAAAGCCGTTCTTTTTCAAAATCCTCTTCGAAAAAGTATTGGCTAAGAGAGTATTTCCTCTTTTTAGATAGTAATGAGAAAGAACTCTCAGGCACAGGCAAATAGCTGTTGAGAAGTTCTATAATGGTAGCATACAAGTCATTTAATTGAGTAAGGTTGTTATTCTCTCCCTTTATACCTATCCAATTAGGATATCTAATAATCAGAGGTATATGAATAAGGTTATTGTAAACAGATGACTGCATGTGCCCCATTCTGCCTTTCTCACCGAATTGTTCTCCATGGTCACTCGTAATAATCAATATTGTATTATCCAGCTCTCCTAAGACTTTTAAATCCTTGTAGAGCTTTCCGATAATAGAGTCAGTAAAAAGTATCTCAGCATCATAGAGTCCTCTAAGATACTCGATGTCTCTTTCCGAAAAATTTATTTTGCCTGCATAATAGCTCTGATAACCGACCAATTTTCTAAAGCATCTGTCAAGTTCACTTACTTTATTAACAAACTTATATCTGAACGGATCGGGTGCATTATAAGCCAGATGTGGCTGCATTATATTCACAAAAATAAAATATGGTTTATAGCTGGATTTTATGGTCTTTTTTATAAACCTTACTGCCCTTTTTGTTGATGGAGTGGTATTCTCAAATGTAGGGACAAAGTAATAGCTGTTTAGCAACGCCTTTAAAAGAATAAAAGGGTTTCCTCCTTTCAGGAAAAATAAAGGGACTCTTAGAATTTTTTCCCAAAAAGGTGTGCCTCGAAAAAAGGCCATTGCTCTATCAACATTCTCTCCATGGTAGGGTCTCATAATATTAAAAAATCTGCTGCAATTTCTTAAGTAGCCGGTAGATGGAGATATAATAGAATTAGCTGAGATACCATATATATTATACTTTCCAAAATATAAGGCATCGGAAATTATATAGAGAAAGGGATAAAGATATTTTTTAGTGTGATAAAAAGCCCCGTGCTCTGTTGGGTAAAGCCCTGTAAAGAGACTCGCGTGAGAAGGCACAGTCCATGTAGCAGGTGAAAAACACTTCATATAGACAACAGATTCTTCTGCAATCCGTTTAAGTTCAGGTGTAGTATCTCTATGATAGCCATAGAGAGACATGTGTTTAGCTGCCGCCGTGTCAAGGACTATAAGGATTATGTTTGGAGAAATCTCCATAATTATGAAATGCTCCTGAAAATAGTCTTTTTTGTCATTAACAAGTAAGTTATCGAGAAAACAAATAAAGCAAATAAAGTATTTCCAAAAGATACCTTTATAAGTAACATAATAATAGTTGCAAAAGTAGTTGCCAGAAGCAAATCCTTTAGATTAAATGTATATGACGTAACTCCTAATAATTTATGCATATTTATAGTATTCCATACATTCATTACAATGATTACAGCGGTAGAGACCAACGCAGTACCTATAACACCAAAGGCATTCGTAAAATAATAATATAATCCGATGGATATAATAAAGACAATTACCCTTGCCCTGATTATGTATTTCTGGTTATCTGTCATTCGCAGGACAAGACCAACTGTTCCTACAAATGAATTAAATAAATAACCCAAAGACAGAATTATAAGGGCATATTTTCCTGCAGTAAAATCTTTTCCGAAAAAGGAAAGGATATATTGGGGGAATAATGTCGCTATAACAAATATAGGAAGTGATACGGCCATAATCCACCTACTATTATCTGAGAGAACTGTCTGAAGACGAGAAATTTGAGATGAAGTATAGTACTTTACAATAGCTGGAGGCAGTATATCGTTGACTGATTGAAGTGGCAGGGAGATCAGTATTGCTATGCTGGAAGCTACCCTGAAGATGCCCACATCTTCAGATGCCATCAAAATGCCAATGACATAGATCCCTATCCAATTCTGAAGGCTGTTTACTATGTTCAAGGAAAAAAATTCAATAGAGTCGCGCATTACTTCTTTAATTGATGGATATCTTCTGGCAGCACTTATCTTTATATATTTCGCTACGAGAAGTAAACTAAAAGTCATTCCTGCAACGGAGGAAAAAAGATATGCAATGGCAGCGCCTTTTGCCCTATTGCCCAAATGAAACAGCAGAAGGAACATCAAGATACCACACAATGGAACAAGGACATTCTGCAGGAACGCCGCTCGCTCACCAAAACCGATACCTCTGAGGACGCTGTTAAATATATTGAAAAAAGAAAAAGTTACAACTGAGCCAGCAATAAGTACAAGCGGTGCATAAAGTTCAGGTTTGTTGAAGATACTTCTTGTTATGAAATCCGCTCCCACGATAATAAGAAAAAAGATTACAAGACTTAAAGAAAGTACATAGATGGATACCATAGCCAGAAGTCCACGCATCTCTTCCGAGTTCTGAGATATCTTGTATTTCGCGGTTAGTCTTACTGTCGGATTTTCGAAACCAAATCCAGAAATCATACTTCCGATTGATGCAACCGAAAGAGCAAGAGTATAAAGTCCCATATCCCGTGCGCCAAGGAGCTTTGCTAATACAAGAGTATAGAGAAATCTTAAACCAACACCTAAGACCCTACTTATTAAAGCAAAGAAGGATCGGATTTGAAGGTTAGAAGTACCCAAGACTCTTAAGCCTGTTTATTATCTCTTCTTTGTTTTCTTCGGTGGATTCTATTTTTCTCAGCCATGGTCTCAGACAGGGTTCACACGCTATAAGCCTGAATCCTTTTCTATAAAGGGAGCAAAATGGTAATTCTCTTTGTTTAATGTATCTCCAGAAATCAAGTTCATCAAAGTGAGATACTGGATTTACAATGTGTATATCAACCTCAGAAATTTCCTCATAACCACTGTCTCTGGGATCAAGAATCACTGCTTTCCATCCATATTGTACGACCGCTTCGTGCAGTCCTTCGTTTTTTAATTTTTTACAGCAGTTCTTTGTATCTGTTGCAATATCGTCTGGAGATAAAAGAACCTGCCTTTTGACAATTTTTATCTCAAAATGCCATTCTTTTTGAATTTCTTCCCGGTAATCATATAATTCTACTGTCTCTAACCCCGGATCTATATGAACTACTGGAAAAAGAATCTTTCTGTTATTCATTCCTCTTATTAAATCAAGAATAACAGTGGTCTCTTTAGAGCCTGTAAAGACAACTGCCATAGAATTCCCTAATATTTTTGTCTTTTCCCTCAAAATCTCTTTTGCCTTCTGGACTTTTTCTTCTAAGTTGGTATCATAAAAAATCTTTTCCATTAAGGTCTCCAACAATAAATTAAAAAGTAACTACTTTCCAAAAAAATAATTTTTTACCACCGAAGCAACACCGGATATATCAATATCCTCATTATCCATATATGCTTTTTCAGAGATAAAGAGATGGGCATCATCATAAGTATGCATTCCTTTAAGATGTGTCTTACCAAAAAGCATACTATTCCCTAAGGATGCCTTTAAATCAAAGCCATACCGCGGAAGAAAATAAATGTCGGGCCCCGATTCTGCAGAGGGGCCATTAAATATTTCTTCCCTCAGATAGATACCCTCTATAATTTTTTCCCCATTATATGACACTTCTTTTAAACCTCCAGATATTTCATCCCTGATCTTGTGATAATCAGCCCTTTCAACAGAACCTCTCGAATAACTACCCTTTAGATGTATATATATTCGCGAAGGGTCAAGGCAGAATACACTTGAGTCGGGTTTAATAGAAGCAAGTTTTGTTTCATCGCCTAATTTCAAAAAGCCGTTTTCCATCAACCAGCGGTTAATGTAAACCTCTGATTTTGTCTCGGTAAATCCGTGGTCAGAACAAGTCATAAATAGGGCACCATCATCTTTTGCCATTCTGTATATTTCTCCGAGGAATTGATCAAGGGAACTATAAAATTCTTTAAAAATATGATGATATTCGCCACTATAAGCAGAATCAAAGAAAAAATGGTGTAGTCGGTCTGTTTCAGTTATAGTTCCTATAAAAATCTGCCAATCCTCAGTTTTATATAAATGCCTTACAGCTTCCTTCCTCCTTTCAAATGTCTCAAACAGGTTTTTGAAGAATAGATCAGGATTTTCTTTTGCTAGGTTTGTATCCACGTCTAGCCTGTAACCAATACTCTTTAAATAATCATAAATCCTTTCTGGGTATACTGCCTGTTTCAAATCAAGGGCGACAAAACCACTGACAATTACACCGTTTATAGGTCTGGCAGGATATGTCTGGGGTATATTGAATGCAACAGTGGGAAGCTTTAGACTTTCCCAGAACAGATCAGATTTAATACTTTTGAAGTTAGGAAATATATATTCATAATTATTCCTATCAATCTCCATAAATCCAAATATTCCATGTCTGCCTGGATTTTCCCCGGTCATAAATGAAGTCCATGCAACTGAAGAGACTTCGGGAAGAGAGCTATTCATCTTGAATAGTTTGCCTTCATAAGACATCTTTGAAAATTCAGGCATGAGACCATCTTTTATATATGTATCGAATAATGAGAATGGTGCCCCGTCAATCCCGATTATTACAACCTTTTTCTTTCTTTTTTTGAATAATCCCAACATCTTTTGCGCTACATATAACCAAGGGCCCTGAGTTGATCCATGATACTTTCTTTATCCTGACCTCTTCCTACTCTCTCGGGAGTGTGTTCAAGATCCTGTAGCCAGGCGGGGATGTCTGATACCTTGTTAGTGGAGTTACGTGCGCCGAGAGAACGATACCCAAGCTTATAAAGGCTATTAAAAGGAATATCGTACTTGAATATAGCGATCCATATATCCTTTTCCCTGAAGTGCAGAATAGGATGTAATCTCATGTGATCAGGATTCTTCCGAGGGCTAAAGTATGTTTCATCGCCTCTTGCATCCAGCTCATCCCACCTTATAGCTGTTGAAAGGATTTTGATATTATTTTTAATAATAAATTCTCTCATAGGTATAGTCTTCATCAAATGGTTACAGATTGGGGAGTCAGGAATAAATGGAAATTCGGATTCGGAAAAACCTATCTCTTTAAGGGCATCCTGATTGATATTATTAAGAGAGGATATTTTTATAATATCACCTATGTTTGTTGCCTTTGAGCTAACATCCTGATTTTTTAAATAGACTATGTCAAGTGACCATAAATTTTTAAGATAGTCAATAAATTTCTTTATTTCATCAAACACGTCTCCTTCATCTATAAATATACACGCAGGCAGTTTAAAACCAATTTCATCACAAACCTGTTTGAAAATCCAGAGATTGGTCGTGCTGTCCTTACCGCCTGTGATAGCAATAACTATCTCATCAGTCTTTGCTTTATCAAGAGCTTCCTTGATAAATCTTGTAGATAGATCTTTCTTACGATCAATATCATATGATAATATTTCTTCTCTACTTATCTCTGCCATGTCTTCTTCTATAAGAATTTCTCCTTATGGATAAGTTCATCAAAAACTCTGCAAGGTTTTTACCAATTATTTTAACAAAATCGGCTATTTTATTTAAAATTGCATTTCGAGTATTTTATGTGGCAACAGGGGACCTGTTATCAGATCAAAATAATGTTGAAAACCTTTGTTCATTTTCTATAGTGCCCCATGATTTTATATTAGACCGAATTACGCAAGGTGTTGCGAAAATATTTGTAGAATGTCATTCTGAGCGAAGCGAAAAATTTCTAAAAGAGAGACCCCTCACTTTGTTCAGGGTGACAGATTCAAAAGGTCTTAAAAATATCGTCGCATAACTTGAGTTAAAAATTCCTTTACCAAGCACCCTCTCTTTTTAAGACTACCTTACAGGTTTTAAGGAGAATAACAATGTCTAACCACAAGTTCCAATTTCTCACATACCATGAATCAAGGGCAATTCTATAATCGTAACTTGTATCACTTCTACCAGAGACTTGCCATAAGCCGGTGAGTCCCGGAAAGACATAGAAATATAACTCTGCTTTGTCTTTGTAATATTTGTCTATCTCGTCTTGAGTAACGGGTCTTGGTCCAACAAGACTCATATCACCTTTGAGGACATTTATTAATTGAGGAAGTTCATCAAGTGATGTTGTCCGTAGAAATCTTCCAATCCTTGTGATCCTTGGATCATCTTTTATTTTCCAGACCTGTTCCCATTCTCTACGTATATCCTCATCGGCATTAAGAAGCTCCAGCAATTTTTCTTTCGAGTCTTTGAACATTGTCCTGAATTTATAACATAGAAAAGGCCTTCCCCTCCTGCCGACTCGGTACTGAGAAAAGATAGCAGGACCAGGCGAATCAAGCCTTATAAGCAGACATATAATAGCTATAGGCAAAGACAGAAGGAGTAATAAAAGACTACCTACTATGAAATCAAATGACCATTTTATGAATATATTAAGTGGCCTTGCCAGGTTGTTCCGAATCTCGAGGGCAAATGTCTGTTCGCGGAAAAAGTGCTGAACTTTTGTTCCCAGAACAGCAATTCCTAAAATGTCAGGTATGAAAAAAATATTTTCAGTCTTATGTTGTAGCCTGTTTATAATCTTATTCAGTCTTTCTCGATTTGCGCCTGGTACAGCTATGACAACAGTATTTATGCCGCTTCTGCCTATATATCTTTCTGCTTTATCTATACCTTTATGAACCTTTATTCCATCTATAAATGTTCCTGCCCTTTCAAAGTCATCATCAAGGAAACCCACAACTTTGTAACCAAGGTTGTGTTCTTCTTTCAAGGCATTTGCTACGACCTTACCCCTATTTCCAGCCCCAATAATCAGCACCTTGCTTCTTAACAAGCCGATACTCCTGAAAAGCCTTTTTACATTAATTCTTATGGCTGGGAAAATGAATATTGAGATTATTCCAGTTAAGACTATCACGGTCCTTGAATATTTTTCTCCTATCTTTCCGAGAAAGAGTATGCTGAAAACGGTTACTGTTGAAAAGAAGATTACCTTCCATAGCTGTTTTATCTCATCCCAGAAGGAAAACCTCTTTGTAAAGAGACCTTCATAGGCAAAAAAGAAAATCCAGATAGGGAAGACCCACCAATAAGTTGATATACCTCGCCCTAAGAATTCAGGGAATCCAATGGCGGAAGGAAGAAAATTTTTTCTTATGAGTATTGAAAGTTCGAGACAGATAGCAAGGGTTAGTAGGTCGATTATAAAAAGGAAAACAAAATCGAACCCTTTTTTCATAAATCATTTCCTACAGGTCATATAGTCTTTCCACCACCATTCATTCTCCACATACCATGTAACAGTTTTTTCTAATCCCTCATCAAACTTTATTTTGATCTCAAAACCAAGGTCATTTTTGATCTTGTCTGAATTCAAACTATACCTGAAGTCATGGCCTGGTCTATCTTGAACAAACTCTATCAGGTTTTCTGATTTACCGAGGATGGAGAGAATTTTCTTTACGACATCTATATTTCTCCTCTCTTGACTGCTCCCCAAATTATAAATCTCTCCGATTCTGCCTCTTTCGAGTACAGCATAAATGCCCCTTATGCAATCTTCTACATGGAGCCATTCCCGTATATTTTCACCTTTTGCATATACCGGAACGGGCTTGTTATCTGTTGCTTTGCTAATAGCAACGGGGATAAGTTTCTCAGGGTACTGAAATAGGCCATAGGTGTTAGATGGTCTAACTGTTATCACGGGTACACCAAATGTCCTGAAATAGGCCCTTCCGAGCATATCAGCAGAAGCCTTGGTGGCTGAATAGGGAGAACTGGGGTTTAGAGGCGATGTCTCATAAAATTTGCTTTCGCCCAGAGCTCCGCCTAAGCCGGATTTAAGTTCTCCATATACCTCATCTGTGGATATATTTATAAATCTCTCTATTCGATAACTCTTGGAAATCTCGAGCAAAATCTGGGTCCCTTTTACATTCGTCTCTAAAAAGGGGGTGGCATCCGATATACTTCTGTCTACATGGCTTTCTGCTGCCCAGTGGATAACAGTATCCGGTCTATCTTTAACAAAAATATGCTCCATGGATTCTTTATCTACAATGTCCGTTCTATAAAAGATTATCTCCTTTTCAACTTCCTTTAATCTCCTTAAATCACCAGCATAAGTGAGCTTATCTATTACTACCATCGTATATCCACGCATTACGCCCTGCCTAACAAATTCACTCCCTATAAATCCTGCTCCACCCGTGACGAGAAGTTTTTTCATGATTCCCCGGTCTTTTAATTTTTACTGTTAATTGTTTTCATTCGCCCTCTTTTGTCATTCCTGCGAAGGCAGGAATCCAGAGGCCTTTGATTTTACTGGATTCCCACTTTCGTGGGAATGACGGTTTAAAGGTTGCCTTTTTATAAACCTATCAACAGCATTCTTCCAATGGGGAATGTTAATTTTTAATTCCCTTGAGATTTTAGCATTCGACATCGCAGAAAAGTAAGGCCTTTTAACTTGGCTAGGGAAATAGTTTGAGCCCACAGGTAATATTAAATTATTAAGGCCAGATTTTTCAGTAAAATATCGTGCAACTTCATATCGGGAAGCATATCCACTGTTTGTTAGATGGTACACCCCCCCTAATCCTTCTTTAACGGCATGGATTGTGACCCTCGCAATGTCCTCTGTATATGTAGGGACGGATATCTGATCGCAAACCACCTTTATAACTTTCTGGTTTTCTGCCCATTCCTTTAGTTTGTAAAGAAAATTCTGTTTTCCATTACCATAAACCCAGCTAACCCTTAATAATAAAAAATTGTCTGTTTCATCTAAGAGAAATCTTTCACCCTCTAATTTGCCTTTGCCATAATTGTTTAGTGGATTCGGCTCATCCTCTTCGAAATAAAGATCTTCCTTTGTTCCGTCAAATACATAATCTGTGCTATAGTGAACCAAGAGGATATGCTGTTTTTTACAAGCAGAAGCCAGGTTTTTAGGTCCCAAGGCGTTTACCTTATAAGCAGTATCAAAATCTTCTTCAGCCTTGTCTACTAAATTATAGGCCGCGCAATTGACAATGACATCGGGCTTATAATGTATAACTGCCTCTGAGGTAGCTTTAGAATCAGAAATGTCCAAACTTTCTTTATCCAGGGCTTTTATTTCAATATCTGGAATTAAGAGTCTGATGTCCGATGTCTGATTCAGAAACTCTCTTGCAAGCTGTCCTTTCGCGCCAGTGATGAGAAATTTCATATTTCTAAATAAAAATAATGCAATTCAAAGATGCAGATGTTGTGAAAAAATTTATTTTTCGATACCTTAGTGTACCTTTAACTGATGGTTATTGGAATATTTTTATGGATATAACCAATAAAGATATTGCTAATAAATCATCGAGTTAAATAAATTTTTGAACAATGTCTGCATTATTCGATAAATCAATACTCGAAATTATTATCAGCATCCTTCAACATCGGATGTCTTCTGTCCTTTTCTGAAAGGATAGGGTTTTTAACAGGCCAGTTGATTCTGATATCAGGATCATTCCAGATAATCCCCCTATCATACTCAGGATTATATTCCTCGGTACATTTATAAATAACTTCTGCAGAATTACTCAGGACAACAAAACCGTGAGCAAAGGATGGAGGAATATAAAGCATGAGATTGTTGTCACCTGAAAGTTCAAGGCCACGCCAACGTTTATAAGTCGGGGAACCCTTCCTTATGTCAACAACTATGTCAAAGATTCTACCTTTTAAGCAGTGCACTAATTTTCCTTGTGCCTTTGGGTATTTCTGATAATGAAGTCCTCTCAGTACCTTCTTTGTAGATTTGGAATAATTATCCTGTAGAAAATACTCTTTTATGCCTGCTTTGGCAAAGTCCGAATACTTATAGATTTCTGAAAATATACCTCTGTTGTCTTTAAAGGACAGAGTCTCAATGAGTATCACATCGGGGATTTCCAGACGGGAGAATTTAAAAGGCATTTATTCACCTGCTCAATCTAAATTTTTAGTTTTATTTCAGAAACTATTATATCATCACAAGTAATAAAATTATGGAGAAATGACTCTGCGATCCTAAACCAAGGGATTTTAGATCCGCCTCTTTGCAGACTCAGGATGTTTTTTTAAGTGTTTTTGCATAAAAATTACTCAGTTTGCTGGTAAGAGTCAAGCTCTGCTTAAAATCAACTGTGGTATAATTAAGAGCAAATAATTGGAGGATTTTCTGGTTAATAATTCAAAGGTCTATTTAATCTTTGCAATCTACAATCATCAATCCATGGGAAATTTCGACAAGAGACGGCATTTCTTTTCGGAATGGACTTGATTTTGATACTGAGAGAAGGTTAGGGTTAAAATAAAGTTTATATACGATTCAAAGAGAAAGGCTGAGAAATGAGGCAAGAATCAGAATTTAGAGCTAAGGGTGTAAGGTTTATATTTTATTTCTTATTCCTCACTTTACTCTTCTCAGTTAACTATTCACCATTCACTGCTGATGCAGATGATAATCCACTGAACAAAATGAGGGATGAAACGATTTCTTACTTTAAACCCATGACGGGCAAAGTCACAAGGGTCGAAGATCAAAATGTCTTTATTGATTTAGGAACAAGAGACTCTGTGAAAGAAGGCATGAGATTTATGGTTCTTAGGGAAGGAGTCACATTCGTACATCCTGTTACAAAAGAACCACTGGGAAAATTAGAGTCCCTCGTAGGTAGGATTGAAATAAAAAAGGTAGGCATTGATTCGTCAACTGGCATCATAGTTACCGGAGAGGCAAAGGAAGGCGATAAGGTCAGGATATCCGAGAAACAGATAAATATACTCTTCTGTCAATCAAAAGATACTGAATGGAATATAGCTGATTCATATTTTCAAGGTCTAAAAGATACAGGGAGGTTCAATCTTATCGAAACAAGCATTGAGACAAACGATCCGCAGGAGGTTTTAAAGGAGGCAAAGAGGCTTGACGCAGAGGTTGCGCTTCTTTTGGAATCTAAGACATCCGACTCAGGTACGCTTGTTACCCAGAGACTTTTCTGGGTATCTGACGGGCTTGTTTTTTCTGAAATGAATGCCAAGATCAATGCTGCCTATGCAAAGAAAATGACATTCGGCGAGGAATTTTTCACACTCCCTAAGGAAGAACCATCTATAGAAATGGATCTGCCCTATGGCATGAGGCTTTTAACAGTAGGTGACGTCGATGGGGATAATAAGCCGGAGATTCTGTTCAGTACAGGCAAGGATATCAGGATTTATATGCTTGGTACAGGAGGCCTTCAACCTGCCCTTGGTGGAATTCAAATAAAAGGTTCCAAATCCGAAGACCAACTCTATGTTGACACAATAGACCTTAACAAAAATGGAAAGGATGAGGTTATTGTTACGTCAATGAGTAAAAAGTTCGAGACAGAAAACGTTTACGAAGACAGAGGTAACGTGGCTACTCTCGCCTCGGTAAAAAGTGCTGGCATAGTATCTTATATATATGAATTGAAGGGTACAGAGTTTGTCCCCTTATACAAAGGCAATATCTTTCTGCGGAAGATAGGGGATGAGCTTATAGGTCAGGCCTATTCGAAAGAAGAAGGTTTTACAGGTGACGTATTCAGCATTATCTGGGAAGGGGGAGAATTTAAAAAAGGGAATTCGTTAAAGCTACCAAAAGGCATCAATATATATGACTTTATATGCGTTGATGACCCAAAGGCAGGTAGACTGATCCTGGCTTATGATGATAAAGGATTTCTTAATTTATATGATAAAGATACAAGGTTATGGAGGAGCAAAACTGACATGGGAGGCTTTCTTACAAGTTTCAAAAAGTTATCCCCTGCTATACCTGTTGATACCGGTGAATGGTCAATTAAAGATAGATTCTTCATGAATAACAAAGATGTTCTTTTTGTAAAGAGAATCCCTTTAATAGAAATGGTAAGAGGACTCGGCTATAAAAGGTCTCAGATAAAGACCTTATGGTGGAATGGGCTTTCTATGAAAGAAGGTGTTCTGATAGATAACATTAAAGGTTCTCTCCTCGATTATGCGGTTGCTGGCGAAAAGATTCTGGTTCTTGTTAGCCCGATGCTTGGCACCGGCATTAAACCTGAAAATATACTGAAGGGAGAAAATCCCTTGACATCGATACTTTACATCTATCCAATTAAAAGGGGATAGGAGGAAGGAATTGTTATTAACTGGTCGAATACCACGACATGTGGGAATTATTATGGATGGAAATGGAAGGTGGGCTGAGCTACGTGGTCTTCCGAGGGTAGAAGGCCATAGGCAAGGTGTAGAGCGTACAAGAGAAATAATCGAGGCTGCAGGAGAGCTCGGGATAAAAGTACTTACCCTTTATGCCTTTTCTTTGGAGAATTGGCAGAGGCCGATATCGGAAGTCAAAACTTTGATGAAGCTTCTCGAACTCTATCTGAGAGAAGAGTTATCGAAGTTAATGGCAGAGGGTATCGTTTTCAGAACGATTGGAAATGTAAAGAGGCTGCCCGAAGACATACAAGCTCTTATAAGAGATGTGGAGGAGAAAAGTGCTTCGAACAATGGTATGACCCTTGTTCTTGCATTGAGTTATAGCGGAAGGGATGAGATTCTAAGGGCTGTGAAGAAGTTTCTCTATACAGGTATCAGACCTGAAGAGCTAACTGAGGAATCTTTTAGCTCTTACCTCGATACTGTTGGGTTGCCTGCTCCAGACCTTATTATAAGGACTAGCGGAGAGATGCGTATAAGTAACTTTCTACTGTGGCAGGGTACATATTCGGAGCTATACTTTACGGATACCCTCTGGCCAGACTTTACAAAGGAAGAGTTCTTTCTTGCAATACAGGATTATCAACAGAGGGAAAGAAGGTTCGGAGCTATCTCTACGAGGAGAAATGCACCTTAAGAGACTGATTGTTGCAGCAGTATTCCTACCAATTTTTTATCTTTATATCATGTATCTCCCCTCGAAATATTTTCTTCTTTTTCTAATATTCATGTCCGTCATTGCTATGTCAGAGTTTTACAACATGTATCATATAAAAGGAATATTAAAACATGCCGGTATATTTTTGGGAATCTTAATCCTCGGTTCAACGTACATCTCAAAGGGTCTACTCCTGAATATCATTATTCTATCTGTAATCATAATAGCAAGTATAAGACTTATCCTTAAAAGAAATCCCAAATCTTCTCTCTCGGATATATCTTTTCCTGTCTTCGGCTTGCTCTATATCCCAGTTTTTCTGACATTTCAGGCGCATATCAGGGAGACAGGTCCTGAATGGATAATTCTTCTCTATGCAACAGTATGGGCAGCAGATACCATGGCCTACTATATTGGCACATTGACGGGAAAGAAGAAACTTTACACAGAGGTAAGCCCGAATAAGACCTGGGCAGGTGCAGTAGGTTCGCTCATTGGAGGTGTTATAGCTGTAATTATTGTTAAAATTACCCTTATTCCTACTCTCACTGTGTCCTCTGTTTTTTTAATTGGTATAATTGTCGGGACTATATCTGTCCTCGGTGATCTTGTGGAGTCCATGTTTAAACGTGACGCAGGGGTTAAGGATGCCGGGAGTATAATTCCAGGGCACGGAGGAATATTAGATAAGGTTGACGGAATGCTCATTGCAGGTCCGGTTCTTTTCTGGATATTAGTATCCCTTGAGATAATAAAATAGAAAATAAGAAATAAGAACGGAAAAATACATTGGGAGTTACTAAGGAGTTCATAAGTAAGACCACATTCTTGTCATTCCCATTTCTCAGTTCTTAGTTTGCAATTATGAAGCGTATAACAATTCTTGGTTCAACAGGCTCAGTAGGCAGAAATGCCCTCGATATTGTCTCAAACCATAGAGATCGTTTCAGAATTGTGGCACTGACGGCAGGGAGAAACATCGACCTTCTCGAAGAACAGATCAAGTCTTTTTCCCCCGAGGTTGTTGCTGTTGCCAATGAGGTATCTGCGAGACAATTGTGGGAGAGGATGCTAAGGCATTCCTCTTCTCTAAAGATACTATCGGGTTATGATGGTGTCGCCGAGGCCGCAAGCTACAAAGGCTCAGACTTTGTCCTCTCTGCGATTGTCGGAGCTGCCGGACTGATTCCAACAATATCAGCTATACGCTCGGGGAAACTGATCGGGCTTGCGAACAAAGAAGTACTTGTAATGGCAGGAAGGATTGTGACCGAAGAAGCAAAGAAATATAATGTAAGAATCCTTCCTGTAGACAGCGAACATAGTGCTATATTCCAGTGTATTGAAGGGTACAAAAGCTCTGATGTTAGAAGAATCATTCTGACAGCCTCAGGTGGTCCCTTTATCGGTATGGATATAAGCGAACTGAATGATATCAAACCTGAAGATGCACTCAAACACCCGAGCTGGCAAATGGGTAAAAAAATTACAATTGATTCTTCAACACTTATGAACAAAGGTTTTGAGATGATCGAAGCACACTATTTATTCAACATCCCACCGGAAAGGATAGATGTGCTTATTCATCCGCAGAGTATTGTGCATTCCTTAGTCGAGTTTAATGACAGAAGCTGTATTGCTCAACTTTCAATGCCCGACATGAAAGGGCCGATAGCTTATGCACTTTCCTATCCAGAGAGGCTTGAGGGCGTGATGGATGGCCTTGATCTTGTCAGGATTGAATCTCTTAATTTTAGAAAACCAGACAACGAATGTTTTCCGTGTCTTTCTTATGCATATAAGGCTATGGAATCCGGCGGTACCATGCCCTCTGTACTTAACGCAGCTAATGAGGTTGCTGTAGATGCATTCCTGAAAGACATGATAAGATTTGTCGAAATACCCTTTATAATAAGAAAGACGATGGAAGATCATGTCGTAATGCCGGATAAAGAACTTGATGCAATTTTAGAAGCTGACAGATGGGCGAGGATGAAAGCTCAGGAGGTTATTAAGTCAGTACAAAATTGATACAAATAATGCAGACATTGTTCAGAAGTTTGTTAGACTCAAATTTTATAATTCAATGACTTACTGGCAGGGCATAGTATTCTCGCTCATTCTCGCCCCGATAAGATCGGGGCTCCGAGGCTTT
>CAZXCW010000012.1:0-26695 GCA_964639385.1 uncultured Nitrospiraceae bacterium | reverse complement strand
TAAGGCCAGTTTTAATAAATTCAGAATGGATTTTGTAGAAATCAGCAATATTAAAAGTAAGAAGAATCCTCTTTTGAGAAAATGCATATTTGAGCTGTTCAATATCGGTCATTCCTTTTCTTCCTGTCTCTTTCACAGTTGTTACATCATATCCTCTTAATCTTAACGCTGTTGCGATTGCCTCAGGGACATCTTCGTCAAGGAAGAGTTTTATCATTTAGTCTTTTCTCTGAAAAAAGACTCATTTTCATTTTCTGCAATATCCTTTTCTATTTCTTCTTGATTGTCATAATAGTATGAAAATGCATCATGAACCTGAGAAGGAGTCAGCTGAGGAAATTCTCTCATTATGTCTTCTATAGACATCCCGAGTTTATACCACTTGATTATGGACCAGACAGGTATCCTCGTCCCCTCTATTATACTTCTGCCACCACATATTCCCTTCTTCTGGGAAACATGAGGATGTATCTTTGATTTTTTAACTGCAAGTCCCATTTCCGTAACACCTCCTCAGAAAAAGCATTGAATACCACAATTTTAGCACTAATACTAATGTATATAAAGTTTATCAAAAAAAATTAAGTAATCATAGAAAAAGTTTTAAAATTGGCAAAAATTCAAGAGATTTGAGATTTTTTTCTTGACCACAAAGGTATAGTTATGTTATTCATAATCTAACAAAAGCTCTCCCGATAAAGCCAAATCTTTTGTTTAAAGAGGGGGCAGAGAGCCCATTTTGTAGTTTTATTTTATAACCCCAAGGGGGTTTGGGGTGAAGAAGCTTTTATCATCTGAGTTAATTGAGTTAAGTTTCTGGCCACATGTCCAAAATAATCCGCTCGGTAGATTTTTGCTTTTTTCTAATTTTGTTAAAACCTCCTATGAGAGATCACAATTATCAAATAATCAATTCATATTCTGGATTCCTATCTTTCAAGTGGAATATCAATTTTATATATAGTTGAAGGAAACAAGAATGAGTCATGTCAAAAGTAAAGAATGAACTCGACCTGGCTGAGAATTAGCAAAAGTGTTATTTTTAAAACCAAAATGTCCTAAAAGTGTAAATGTGATAAGAAAGCATTTATCAAATGATAAGCTCTACGCATTAAGTTTCAGGCTGGAGATCCTGAATTCTCCTGCGGGAAAATATTTGCAGTTTCCCGTTTCAATAAAGTTAATATCGGTTACGATGTTTTTCCTTATTGGTTTTCTTCTTCCCGCGTCAGCTTTTGGCATTTCAATAGGTGATAGAATCAAAGCGACTGCCAATCTCAATGTCAGGAGTTGCCCTTTAACTGCCTGCTCATTAATAACAACAGAATCTGCTGGTAGCACCGGTACAATATCTAACGGCCCTTATTCCGGCAGCGGGTATACATGGTGGTATATAAACTGGGACAATGGTTATACGGGATATTCAGTCCAGGATTATTTAGCGGTAATACCAGGTAGTTTTACCCTAAGCGGCAATGCGTACTGTAACACCACTCCACCAGTAGCCCCAGCTGTGAATCTTACATGGGGTGCTGCAAGCGGGGCAACCTCCTATGACTTATACCGGAACGGATGGCTTTACTCATCGGGGATTACGATCACAAGCTTTGACAACAACGCCAACGTAACGGCGGGACAGACGTACACGTACTACGTCATAGCGAAGAACGCCAACGGCAGCACACAGTCAAACACTATTACAGTGAGCGTGCCTTCCAATATCTGTGCTAGCACTCAACCGCCAACTGCAACTACTGGTTCTGCAAACTCGATTACGTCAACTTCAGCAACAATAAACGGCACTGTTAACCCTAACGGTTAAGTACAACGTATTATTTCCAATATTCAAGAACTCTCCCTTACGTTGGCACACCCACGGGTATAAGCATTGGCTCCGGAACAAGTACTCTGTCACTAAGCAAAGATATAACCGACCTTTATCCTAATTCACTTTATTATTATCGCATAGTGGCACAAAATAGTGCGGGAACATCCTATGGAAGCGACATGACCTTTACAACTATAGCAGCGGCTCCAACTGCAACTACAGGAGTTGGTCAACCGAATGGGGCGACAACTGCTATGCTCTCTGGATTTGTCAATCCAAACGGTTCAGCTACTGATGTCTGGTTTGAGTGGGGCACAAGCACATCTTATGGAAATTCCACATCCCATGTCTCCATTGGTAACGGAACGAGTGTTGTTCAGCAATTCCCTCAACTGTCTAATCTGACTCCGGGTACGACATATCATTTCAGAGTTGTTGCTCAAAATAGTGGAGGTACGAGCTATGGGGATGATGCAAGTTTCACTATGCCCACGGCAGCGACTGTTCCTCCTACTATTAAAACATGCAGAGTGATCAACCCAACGCCAACATTTACAACATTGGAATGCACGGTAAATCCTAACGGATCCCCTATGGATGCATGGTTTGAGTGGGGAACAACCACTAACTATGGAAATTCCACGACACTCAAATCTTACGGAGGAACCAGTTCTGATGACATTCAGCACACTGAAATAATCACAGGTCTTTCTACCGGAACAAGGTATTATTTTAAATACATTGCGAAAAATACCGCTGGACAAAGCACTATCAATCAAACCTTTATTCATGGCGCAACGACTGTTTATGGCTTCCAGACTCCTGCAGGAGTCGCAGGTGACCCAGTAAATACAGCAACTGGCAGCTACACCTACCAAAGGAAGGACATTGAAATTCCTGGTAAAGGTATGCCATTTGTCTTTGAACGAACTTACAATTCACAAGACAATCAAACAGGACCGTTAGGATTCGGTTGGAACCATAGCCTGAATATTTATTTAACAACGACTCAGTTTTCAGGCAGCACTTACGCAATTATCCATTGGGGAGATGGCAGGACTGAAACCTATACACCTGACGGCACTGGTGGATTTATACCACCACAGGGTGTGTTTGATTCGTTGGTAATTAATGGAGATGGGACATACACTCTGAGGAAGAAAGACCAGACCTCTTACAATTTTAATGCCTCTAATAAACTTGCCTCAATTGTGGATAAGAATGGAAACACAATCACCCTTGCCTACACTGGGACAAACCTTACTGAAGTAACCGGTACAATAGGTAGAATCATCTCTTTTGCTTACGACGGGGATAATCGTATTATTCAGATTACTGATCCAATAGGCCGTGCGCTCCAGTTTACCTATGACTCTAATGGAGATCTGGAATCAGCCAAGGATTTGAACGGCAACATAACTCACTACACTTATGATGGAAATCACCAAATGTTAACTGTAGTTGAACCACGTGGGAATACAGTAGTAACAACAGTTTACGATGACTTAAGTCGAGTCAGCTATCAGTTTGATGCAAAGAATGTCAAAACTACCTATGCTTACGATGAAGCAAATCATAAGACCATAGTTAGCCACGATGCAGCTGGACTAAATATTGCTCTCACCCATTTTTACGATACTTTTTTAAGACTTATTCAGGAGACAGACGCTCTTGGAAATTCTGCCTATTACACCTATGACACAGCAGGTAACAGGGCAGAGGTTAAGGATAAGAATGGAAATATCACAAGATATACTTATGACAGTAAAGGAAATGTCACATCAAAAACAGATGCCCTCGGTAGTGTAACAACTATCACCTATGACAGTAATAACAATCCACTTACAAGGAAAGATGCCCTCGGAAATACAACAACCTTTGAATACGATACAGATGGCAACCTTATAAAGATTATAGACCCGTTGGGGAATTTCACAACGAGAACCTACAATGCCTATGGTCAGCCCCTTACCATAACCGATGCCAGAGCCAATAAAACAACTAATGCATATGATGATCAAGGCAATTTGACAGAAGTCACAGATGCCCTTGGAAACAAGACAACTTATACCTATGATGATGTTGGAAGAAGGCTCAGTATGAGAGATGCCCTCGGAAGGAATACTTACTACACATATGATAACAACAATAATCTCCTTACAGTTACAGATTCGCTTGGTGGTATAACAACTTATGGTTATGATGAGAACAACAACAGGAGTTCAGTTACTGACCCTATGGGGAATAAAACAACATATACCTATGATGTCAAAGATCTATTGATAACCACCACAGACCCTCTTGGCAATTCCATTAATTATACCTATGATGCCCTTGATAGAAAGACCTCTGTAACTGATAAGAATGGAAATAAGACTAACTATTCTTACGATGCAGTGGGTAATCTCATCTCAGTAACAGACCCATTAGGCAATGTAACAACATATACTTACGATGCAAATGGCAACAAACTCACAGAGAAAAATCCTCTAACCCAGGAGACTAAATACACATATGACAACTTGAACAGGGTTCTCTCTGTAACTGACTCTCTCGGCAACACAACAACAAACACCTATGATGCCTTTGGCAAAATTATAGCAACGACCAATGCAAAAGGGCAGAAAACAGAATTTCAATATGATAAATTGGGAAGACTTACAAAGATAACGGATGCCAACGGCGGAATTGTTTCGTATACTTGTGACGAAAACGGCAACCGTCTGACGATGGCAGAGCCAAATGGAAATATAACCTCATATACATATGACAAATTAAACAGACTTATCAAAAAAGTAGAGCCTCTCGGGAGCACCTACCAATATGGATATGATGCAGTAGGAAACAGGATAAGTATGACAGATGCCAAAACCAATACCACCAACTACACATACGATGACAATAACAGGTTGACTTTAATCACATATCCTGACTCATCAACAGCCTCATTCACCTATGATGCTAATGGAAATAGAGTCAAGATGGTTGATAGTCTTGGAACATCCACATATGCATACGATAAATTAAACAGAATGACTTCATATACTGATCCATTTGGAAAAACCGTTAGCTATGGTTATGACGCAAATGGGAACAAAACATCAATGACCTATCCTTATGGCAAGGCAGTAACCTATGTTTATGATTCTCTAAACAGACTGAAAACAGTAACCGATTGGCTTTCAAAAACAACAAACTATACCTATGATTCAGCCGGCAATCTCACAAGCATATCAAATCCAAATAGCACAACCTCTACTTACACCTATGATTCTGCTGAACGGCTTACAGGGTTATCAAATGCAAAATCAGATACCACTGTAATTTCCAGCTACACCTATACTCTTGATGAGATTGGAAATCATATCACTGTGACAAAGGATGAGCCTTTAATGCCCATACTTTCAAATAAGAATATTACTTATACCTACGATGTAGAAAACAGACTTACAAATGCAGGAGGAGTTGCATTCACTCATGACGCAAATGGCAATCTCACTTCAAAGGGCACTAATACATTTACATATGACTTCAATGACAGACTTATCCAGAGTAACATAGGAGGGGTTGTCACAACATATAGCTACGACGGGCTTGGAAACAGGCTTGAAAAAATAAATGCTGGGGCAACAACAAAATATGTCCTTGATATAAACGGAAGCCTTTCAAATGTCCTTGCAGAGACAGGTGCAGGCGGGAAAATAGCAGCGTACTATGTCTACGGTCTTGGACTCATCTCAAAAATTCTGCCTGATGGTACAGCCTATTATTACCACTATGATTCAAGAGGAAGCACGGTTGCATTGAGTGATGCATCTGGAAAGCTGACTGATAAATATGCCTATGACACCTTCGGCAATCTTGTAAACAGTGAGGGAACGACAGATAATCCATTCAAATATGTAGGTAAATATGGAGTGATGGAGGAAGGCAACGGGCTGAAGTATATGCGGGCAAGATACTATGTTCCAGAATTTGGCAGATTCATTACTAAAGACCCTCAAACTGGAAATGATAGAGATGGGCAGAGTCTGAACAGATATGTATATGCATTGAATAACCCGTTGCAATTGATCGATGTTAGCGGTTTTTCAGCGAAAGAAGGGGTAACAAATGACAATAAAGGAAGTTCAGATTATGTGCCACTTCATGAATATCTTATTTCATCGGTACCAATCCAGTTATATGAGCAACAGTCCAACACTGCTGGAACGACACCATTGACATCAGATTTTGATACAACAGGTCTTACTAAAAATTTATTAAAAATAGCGGCAAAGAAAGGCTTAGAAAAAGGAATCAAAAAAATTCTTGTAACATTTATAAATGAACATGGATTTGATTTATCTGGTGAATTTGCTTTTGAAGCTTACAAAGCAACAGGACCTTTAGTTGATTTTATAAGTTCATGGATTGATATCTATCAAAATACTTATAAATACCCTGAACGTGACAATATAGAGCAAATGGCACGTTTTTCTATTGATGTTACGTACAATACACTTAACAGTCTGGTTTGTATGGTCAATGCCCCGGCATGTATCGTTAATTCTGTTCAATATAGTTTAAATAAAGAGAAATATCAGGATTTCTATCTAAATAAAATTGGTATTTTCGGAGATTTATTTTATGAGTGGGGTTGGTACCCTAAGTGATCACTATAACGAGTAGAGTAAAGAAGGTTTACAAAAATTCATAAAGGGTTAAAATTTTGAGAAAAGCTTTTTCTTTTAGGAATTGGATATTCAAGATGAGAGGTTTATATATCATCGCATTTACTTTAATGTCGTTTTCTATATCCCTTGGAGCAACCGTAAATTATACCTATGATAATCTCAACAGAGTTACGAAAGTTGATTATGGTAATGGATTAACTGAGGAATATACCTACGACCCTGCTGGCGACAGGCTGAGCCTCATCGTAACTAACTTTTGTCAATTAAACAACTACTACCGGGATGCAGATGGAGATGGCTATGGCAATCCAATTGACACGATACAGGCATGCTCGCCTCCTTCTGGTTATGTAACGAATAGCACTGACTGTAACGACAATGATCCAAAGGAGCATCCGAACCAGACGTGGTACAAGGATGCAGACAATGATGGTTATTCTGATGGGACTATCAATACGACATCATGCACAAGGCCATCAGGCTATAAGGTGGTATCAGAGCTTACAGCTACATCAGGTGACTGCAATGACAGTGATGCATCGGTTCATCCAGGTGCCACAGAAGTATGCGATGGCAAGGATAATAACTGTGACGGGCAGACAGATGAAGGGGTCAAAAACACCTATTACATGGATGCAGACGGAGATGGTTATGGGAATACAAATGACACGGTACAGGCGTGTTCACCTCCCTCTGGTTATGTAACGAATAACACTGACTGTAATGACAATGATCCAAAAGAGCATCCGAACCAGACATGGTATAAAGATGCAGATAATGATGGTTATTCTGATGGGACTATCAATACGACATCATGCAGAAGGCCATCAGGCTATAAGGTGGCAGTAGAGCTTACAGCTACATCAGGTGACTGCAATGACAGTGATGCATCGATTTATCCAGGTGCTACTGAGATATGTGATGGCAAGGACAATGATTGCAATTCAAATACGGACGATGGTTCAGGGGAGACGTGGTATGGAAGTGCAACAAGTTGTGGGTTAGGAGTCTGCCAGAGCACAGGACAACTCATTTGCTCTAACGGAATTCAAGTAGACACCTGCACTCCAGGTAACCCCCCAGAAACTCGTGAGGTCAGTTGTGCAGATGACATTGACAATGACTGCGATGGATTCACAGATATATCAGATCCAGATTGCTCAATAGTTTCACAAATAACCCTACTTACACCAAATGGAGGAGAAACAATCCCCTCTGGATCGAATTACATGATAGTGTGGGGGTCACCAGAGAATGCAGAGGACTTCACTCTTAAATACTCACTCAATAACGGGTTAACATGGACATTAATCGCTGATAATGTAGTAAGTACAAGTTATGACTGGGCAGTGCCTCCAGCACAGGGTAACAAGAAGAAATGCCGTTTAAAAGTGATAGGATATGATTCTTTTGGTATAAAAGTTGGTAGCGACAAATCACATGCGCCATTTATGATAGAGGTAGTGAAATTAACATCGCCCGATGGAGGAGAGACTCTCAAATCTGGTGACTTGCATACTATCGAATGGACAACAAATGCGACAATGAGTCCTGTGGCAAGCGTAAAACTGCTTTACACTTTAAATGGAGGAAGGTGGAAGAAAATACCTGAGGCAATTACAGGGAATCCTGGCAGTTATCTCTGGACAGTGCCAAATGTGAAAAAAGAGAAGACTAAATGCAAAGTGAAGGTAATTTTGAAAGATTCAAGTGGGAAAAAGGTAGGTGTAGATGTAAGCGACAACTACTTTACGATTCAGCCTTAACTCGGAAGAATAGAAGAACAATTAAGGGCAGGCCGAAGGCCTGCTCAATTTTGCGTCATATGTCAGAATGTGTAGGCCGTGCCTGTGCAGAAGTTATTGGGTAAAGAAGCTTAGAGTATTCTTTCTTCTATTATCTCTTCTGAAAGGGGAGTTTTTATGGAAGAGAGGCGTTTTCTTACATCAGCAAGATTTGTTTTAGGTGAGGCATAGTCCCTTAAAGTATAATCAGTTCCATCCGAAAGCTTTATACCAAGTTTTGAAAGTTCCTTCAATGCCTCAAGTTTTTTTGATGATATCTGGATGATTACATTGTCTGATTTTTTTGACGACAGCATCTCTTTTTCTCCTTATAAAAAGGATAACATGGCTGCGGGTTGATAGGCAAGATAATCTACAGATTATCATTATTTCTTTTGTATTGAATAAATAAATATTAATGTGTAATAATATGTGTAAACCAATGTGTGAAAGGAGGAAATATATGCCGACAAATCTTGCCATAGACGAAAAACTATTGAAGGAGGCTTTAAAGATAGGGGGACATAAAACTAAGAAGAATACCGTCAATGAGGCACTGAGAGAGTATATTATGAAGAGAAAACAAAAAGACATCTTATCTCTGTTCGGGAAAATAGATATTGAACCTTCTTACGATTATAAGGAAGAAAGAAAAAGTAGATGAAAATTCTTGTGGACACTTCCATATGGTCTCTTGCTTTGAGGAGACAGGCTGGGATAGTGAATCCAGAGGCAATAGCACTCAAAACACTCATTGAACAAGGGGAAAATATCTATCTTGTCGGCATTATACTTCAAGAAGTGCTCCAAGGCGTAAAGAATGCAAAAGATTTTCATGTATTAAAAGATTATTTTGAAGCTTTTCCTATTATCGAACTGACAAGAGAAGATTATATTAAGGCGGCAGAATTAAAAAACTATCTTATTAAGAAAGGAAAGCAGATAACCACAATCGATGCTCTTATCGCATCTGTAGCGATTTTTTATAGCTGTTATCTTTTCACAACTGATAAGGATTTTGAACATATAGCCCGGTATTCTAAATTAAAACTTTTTAAAATCAAGCAGACTGATTAGGCGAAATTGCATATTTCTTTATCTTATATCCAATCTGTCTCGTTGTAATACCAAGTATCCTCGCTGCCTTTGCCTGAACCCAACCGGCCTCTTTAAGGGCATGGAGGATGCTTGATTTCTCCATCTCTTGAATCCCTGCCCTCAGAGATTCTTTTTGGAGAACTTCTTTTGAGGGAAGCAACTTAAGATTGATTGGGAGATCAGGGGGTTCAATGGTCTTCCCATCGGACATCACAACAACACGCTCTATTGTATTTTCAAGCTCTCTTACGTTACCAGGCCAGCTGTAGTCAAACAATATACGGAGCGCCTCAGGTGATATAGATACGTTTTTCTTATTCTCTTCATTGAAACGCTTTAGAAAATGCTCTGTTAAAGGAAGAATATCCTCTTTTCTTTCTCTAAGTGTAGGCATAAATATCGGTACGACATTAAGCCTGTAGTATAAATCCTCCCTGAATTTACTTTTCAAAACGAGCTCCTCAAGATTCCTGCTCGTTGCTGCAATAAGTCTGACATCAACTTTAATTGTCCTCTCTCCTCCTACTCGTTCGAATTCCCTTTCCTGAAGGACACGCAATATCTTCGGCTGTAAGATAATGGGCAGATCCCCAACTTCATCAAGAAGTATTGTCCCTTCATTGGCAAGTTCAAATCTTCCTTTCCTTGCCGTTATAGCTCCGGTAAATGCTCCCCTCTCGTGTCCGAAAAGCTCTGATTCAAGTAATCCCTCGGGAATGGAGGCACAATTAAATTTAATGAAAGGTCGCTGTGCCCGCGAGCTCATGTAGTGAATAGCCTTTGCTATTAATTCTTTTCCTGTGCCACTCTCTCCATATAGCAGAACGGTTGCCTTCGAATTGGCAACACGGTTAACAGCTTCAAATACCTCCTGCATTTTATCTGAATTGCCAATTATATTCGGAAGACTATACCTTCCTTTCAGCTCAAGTCTCAGATTTTCTCTTTCCCATTCTGATTCCTTATAGTGTTTCCAGAGGACTACATATTGAGCAATGATGGATGCTACGATTTCTAAAACCCTGACGTCTTCATCAATCGTTATAGCCTTATCCTTAAAAATTTTATCAGCACTCAATGCTCCTATGGATTCTCCTTTAAATTTAATCGGCACACACAGGAAAGAAATTCCACTCCTTTTTATCCTTGAGCCTGTTTTATTAAGAAACAATGGTTCCTCTCCCACATCGGGGATAATCATAGGAGAACCTCTCTCTAAGACCCTTCCAACAATACCTTCACCTATCTTATATTTTCCACGCTTTATCTGATCCTTCGTAAGACCATGGGCAGCAATTATTTGGAGCTCCTTCGAATTATGGTCAAGGAGAAAAACAGAACCTCTTTCCATCTCCAAAAAATCACCAAGTACGCACATGGTACGAGAAAGATTCTTGTCAAGATCGAAGGAAGAGTTCAAAACCTTACTTACTTCGAGAAGGGCAGAAAGTACTCGATTTTTCCTAACAAGAGATTGGGCCATGTAGATGCTTATTAGCCTCCTCATCAAAAATATTCATTATACGTTCTCTACCATCTCCCAGACACCACATGGACAGATGCCGGCACAAAAGCCACAGCCTATGCATTTATCGTCATCAACCACATATTCATATGAACCGTCTTCGTGTTCTACACGGGCTATTGCTCCCCAGTAACAGGCAGCTTCACACATGTGACAGTCTCGACAGGTGGCGCAGGACATGCACTTCTCTGCCTCTCCTTCAGGTGTGAAATCACCTTTGCAGACGTCATAGTATTCTGTCTTTATCCTTTCATAAGGGATAACCTGTTTGATTTCAGGCCAGCGGGGTGCATGCATGAGCTGATAATGGATGGTCTCTGCAGCAATCCTTCCCTGACCAATAGCATGTGCTGCAAGACCCAATCGCGTAGCGTCTCCAATGGCAAAGACTTTGACATCTGATGTCTGACCTATTTCATTTACTATTATCCATCCTTTTTCTGTGTGGATATTTATCGGAAGGAAGTCCAGTATTGGCAATTCACCAATAGCAATAACGACGAGATCCGCCTCGAGGAAAGTGCCATCGGTGAAATAGATCTTTCTCTGCTTCTTGTCATATCTCTCTATAAATTTAGGCCAGAGTATTTGAGTACCTTTTGCCTTTGCTATCTCCATTTCTTTGCCAAAGGCAGCTGGTTTCTGAATATCTACGGCGATGACAGACCCGGCACCGCAGTTATATGCCTGTGAAGCAACATCCATACCCACATTACCTGCTCCTATAACAACAATCTTTTTATTGTTAAGGTTTGGTAAATCTCCGATATTGATTCCTTTCAAGAACTCGATGGCAGATATCACGTCTTCAGAACCTGGAAATGTGAGCATTCGCGGCTTATGAGCACCGCAGGCCACAACAAGAATCTCATGGCTTTTATAAATCTCCTCAAACTTTTTCTGATCAATGTTTGCTTTAAGATGAACAGTAACGCCTATTTCCTCGAACCGTGATAGTTCTTTTTTGAGTATCTCATGGGGAAGGCGTTCCCTCGGAATACAAAGCTCAAGCTTTCCTCCTAATTTATTACTTGCCTCATAGAGGTCAATAGAGTGTCCTTTTAATGCAAGCTGCCACGCAGCACTTAACCCGGCAGGTCCTCCGCCAATGACGGCTATTGTGTGTCCGGTTGGTTCTGCCTTCTTTGGTGCGGGCATATCGAGAGCAAGGCGGCCGAGTTTATCAATGCTAAATGGTTTATCTAACTGACCCCTTGTGCAGCTTTGCATACAAAGATTCGGACATATCTGTCCGCATACTGTCGCAGGCAGAGGGCTGTATTGTAGAACCAGCTCCAATGCCTCATGGAGTTTCCCCTGTCTGATAAGAGAAGCCTGCTTGCGTGAGGGGATATGTGTCGGACATGCATACTCACATGGCGGAGCATACTTTTCATTTGCCCAGACTGGTTTATTTCTCCTGTCCTTTCCTGTTGTTATGTAAGGTAATAAGGTGAGTTCATGGTCTAGATACTCAGCAAATATGCCACCCTGTCCAACCTCCTTTTCCCAGATATTCTTCCTGAAATCAGAAGTGGATATCTTAAACCATCTTCGTAGCCGCTTTTCCTGAGGGGTGTATGCAATAAATTTTTTCCAGTCATCAATGGAGCGAGTAAGCTCATCATAGTATGAAGTTCTATCAATGGCTTCAAGAAATGTATTCATATTATTTTTGAGCCATTCCCAATCCTGTGGCGTAAGGTTAAGGAGTTTTACATCCTTATCGCTATAACTTTGAATCGGACCTCTAAAATATATTGTTCCTCCAACCATTCCGACACATGGACGGTAGCCGAGTATATTTTGGGGATTTCTCGGATTTACACCGCAAACAACGGCAATGCCTCCTGCTTTAAACTCAGCAAAAGAGTCCCCGACATCCCTGAAATACCATGATTGAGGAGGATCGAATCTCGGGTTATGCTTTGTCATTGTATCGCATCGTGCACCTCCGCTACCCTGGACGTAGAGGATTCCCTGAGCTGCAGCATTGAAGGCACCATTGGTAACGTCCCCTAAAACAGTTATCTTGGCACCGCAATTAAGCCAGCCTACATCGTCTGAGACACTTCCCTTTGCGATAATTTCTGTCCCGGTCATTCCCATACTTCCGAGTCTCTGACCAACAGGCCCCTCAACAGTTATCTTTATCGTCTCGCTTCTTCCGCCTGAGGCGGACCTTGGCCAGATCCTGCCACCTACGCCGTGTTGTCCATTGCAGATTATATGAAGTTCCCTCGCACCATTCTGGACAGCCTGTTGAATTTGCTCTTCCAGTATGCGGGAAGATATCCTGTGACCATTTACTGTGCCGTATATGGTGACAATATTAATTTGGGTTTTGGATTCAGTAATCCCCCCACGCCCCCCTTTAGTAAAGGGGGGATTTTTTTTCTGACTGTTGACTGCTGACTTCTGACCTTTGACCCTTGACTTTTTCTTAACACGCATAGCTGATCTCCAGCCTCTCTGCCATTGCCTTGTCGTCTATACTTAATCCGTCTGACATACCGATAGGTAGTTCCGTGCTTCTGCCCATAGGCGCAAATATCTTCTTCAACTCCACATTGGCAGCCCTGAAGACTTCTACTACACGTTCAGCAACCTTGTCAGCATCGAGCCTCCTGTATAGCTTTGGATCTTGTGTTGTTATGCCCCTCGGACACTTGCCTGTATTGCAGAGATTACAGCGGTTGTATTCGTTACCAAAACAGTCAGCAGTTGCCTGCATGATGTATTTTCCAACTGAAACTGCTGAAGCGCCAAGCATTATGAGAGCTGCGGCATTGGCTGCTAAATTACCTTTTTTAGCAATACCGCCTGCTGCTATAAGAGGCAATTCATTCTGTTTTCCTTGTCTTACAAGGTCAAGATAGCATTCCCTTATGTTTGATGCGATTGGATGTCCCATCTTGTCCATGGACACATTGTATGCTGCGCCTGTTCCGCCATCCTCACCGTCAATAGAGAGTGCAGATGCATAGGGATTTCTGGCAAGGTTATTAAGAACCGCCCGTGCTGTTTTCGTGCCAGAAATTTTTGGAAAGATAGGTACCCTGAAGCCCCATGCCATGGACATAGACTGGATCATTTTAGCCACTGACTCTTCAATGGAGTACTTCGTCTGGTGGGTTGGTGGCGATGCAAGATCAACAAACTGGGGTACACCGCGAATACTGGCTATAAGCTTAAGAACCTTTTGAGCCATCAGAAGGCCTCCGTCACCAGGCTTTGCGCCCTGGCCGTATTTAATTTCGATGGCAGCAGGGTCCTCTACCATATGGGGTAATGCATGTATGATCTCGTCCCAACCGAAATATCCTGAAGCAATCTGAATGATGAAATATTTCAAATATTTTGACCTTAAGAGTCTTGGGGGTACTCCACCCTCACCTGTACACATTACGACTGGTAGCCCATCAATTTCATTAAGATATGCAACACCCATAGCAAGTCCTTCCCACATAGGAGGCGAGAGCGCACCTACTGACATACTGCCAATCAAAATTGGAAAAATCTCCCGTACAGGCGGTATAAATTTGTCACTCTCCGTATCCATTATGAGTTTGCCATCAACAGCCTTTAGCGGTAGGTCCTCCGGGGGTAAAATCCTGCCAAGGAGTGTTCTGACACGGAACTCGTGTCTTCCCGCATCCAGTGCCGGATCTGTAAGCATGGAGATTCTGGTAAATTTGAGTCTGTCCAGGGTTGATATGGAGGGGTCATTCCTCCTTCCTCCCCTCTTATATCCTTCTCCCCCCTTGTTTTTATAGTGAAGGAACTTATTCTGGGGGTTGAATTCAGGTTCTATCGCCTCATTGGGACATACAAGTGAACATGTCCCACAGCCTGTGCAATATCTCTCTATATCTCTGACCTGTTCAATCACGTGCACAATTCTTCTAACAGCTATTGGCGTTGGAACAGGGCCCTCAGAATGGACGAACCTCTGTACCTTAACAGTAGGCTCAATAGCCTTAACAGGACATACAGCCGTGCATCTGCCGCACCTCTTACATCTATCGTCTCTCCAGCGGATGATGTAAGGAAACTCCTTTAGTGAGAGCTCATGATTGTGGTCCAACCTTGTAGCTGGTTCCATACCCTTACCTCCTCTGCATGTGGCTTGATGATCACCATGTCATATTTCATTGGAAAGATATCTTTTGATCTGTTCCTTTTAGGAATTACCTTATCAAGCCCGCATTCTTCTGACATCAATGCATATTTACCATTTACCCCACCGACGACTCCGGGTCTCAGTTTTTTCGAATCGTGTACCATAAAGCATGTTCCATCTGGAGCAAATCCAATGACCACATTCGGGCCGTCTATGCATAGAGGTCTTAATGAATGTTTAAGTAACTCAAGAGCTTCTCTGTCTTCTCTTGTCTCTATCTCTGATGCCTTAAGGGGTGTAATAACATCTTTATAATACGTAAGGGGCAATCTCAGTTGCCTTACCGTGTAATGAAGGATATGTGTAAATACCTCACTATCACTGTTATAGCCAATGTAGCCAGGGAATCCCCTGCTCATCAAAAATTCCCGTATTGGAACAAAGGCCGTATTTTCGCCATTTGTCATGGAACAGTAACCCTGAATGAAAAATGGATGACAGGCATAAAGATATATAGAATAATTTGTGTTCTGCCTGCCCTGCGCAAATACAATTTTTGCCTTTAGCCCATCTTTATCGAGGCCGAAGAACTCAGCTAATTGGATTGGGTCTCCTACCTCTTTTAATACGATTACGTCAGGATAGAATGAAAAAACAAATATTGACTCATCAGGTTCTCCCATCTTTCTCAATGAAAGACGGGTATTCATAAGTAGATCTTCTTTTTCATGATTAGATTTACCTTTACAGGATTTGGGATACTCATAAACCCTTGCAAAATAGTAATCACGGGCCATAATGCCTTTTACATGCCTTATCTTCGGAGCCCACTCATGTATAAGTTTGAATCCAAGTTTACGCATATATTCATCGAGTATTTCCATGCCCTTTTTAGAGCAGATACCTGACAATATCGGATATTCCTTTAGTTCCTCAAATTCGCCCCCGAGGTCTTTAAGTGTAAGCCCAAGACCGGAACCGTCATATCCTTCTTTCATTGTTTCAATGGAAAGGATATTTTCCACAGGCGAAAAGTATTTATTGGATGTTATTGCAGATAATCTGCACATTTTATTTACTCCCTACTAATATTTCCCATCGGCAAACGGTTACCGTATAATATTACAACTTTAAAACAATTTTGTCAATCTTAAAACAATTTTGTAGGAAAATCTAAGTTTAAAGATTATTGAGATTTATAAAGAAGCTGGCTTCAATCGATAATTGGGACGCATATTTCAGCGATACTTTTCTATAAATGCCCTAAGCCATTTACTTCTGGAAGGGTGTCTCAGTTTTCTTATAGCCTTGGCTTCTATCTGTCTTATACGCTCTCGCGTCACCTCAAATTCCAGTCCAACCTCTTCAAGGGTATGTGGGGCGTCTTCGCCGATGCCAAATCTTCTCCTGATAATCTTTTCCTCTTTAGGAGTCAGGGAACTCAGGATTCTGTCTATCTGTTTTTTCATATCCTCTTGCATTGCAGCATCAAGGGGAGACAATATTCCCTTATCTTCTATGAAATCCCTGAGATAACTGCCTTCTTCTTCCCCAACGGGAGTTTCAAGAGAGACAGGATCTTTTGACATTTTTAGTATATCTTTTACCTTCTCAACTGGAATTTTCAACTTTTCAGAAATTTCGTCAGGCAAGGGTTCCTCACCTCTCTCCTGAACAATTTCATTCATAAGCTTTGTTATCTTGTTAATGATCTCAGCTAGATGTATAGGTATCTTTATTGCTCTTGATTGTTCTATAATCGCCCTTGTTATTGCCTGCCTTATCCACCACGTTGCGTAGGTGCTGAATTTATAGCCACGCTTGTACTCAAATTTATCAACAGCTCTCATGAGACCGATATTTCCTTCTTGTATAAGATCTAAAAAGCTTAACCCCTTGCCTATATATCTCTTAGCAATGCTTATTACAAAACGAAGATTTGCTTCTATTAGGGCCTTTTTCGCCTCCTGTAATTTTCTCTCTTCCGTAACAAGATCCTTTAGTACCTCCTTCAGTTCGGTCGGTCTCATTCCGAATATTGTTTCTTTTTTCTCCAATTCCTTTCTATAGAGCCCATATTTTTTTTCTGTATCATGCCTGTATCTTATCTTTTTCTTTGCCTTTGTGATCATGCCCTGAAAGAGTTCGATATCTGAAACTGAGCGTTTTAGCTCCTCAGAAAATGCTACTATAACGTCCTCTTTTAATCTAAGGTCATGTACTTTTTCGAGTATCTTTTCTCTGTTTTCCTCTAGATGCTTAATCAATTCAGAAGAGGAAGATATTTCTCCTGCATAAGTTTCATCTATAGAAGTTTTTTCAGATGCGACCGGCATGTTTTCCTTTAGCTTCCTCAGATGTTCCATCCTTTTTAGATAGAGATGACTGACCTCCTCTATAACTTTAACAAATCTTTTTCTTTCCGATATAAGGTCTTCCTCTGTTTCTGCCTCACAGTTCTGGATGATCTCAGTAAGTGGGGCCTTTCCGTTTCTAACCAGTCTGCCTAAGGATAGAAGTTTTCTGAGGAAAAACGGTATTGAAAATATTATCCTGCTGATATTGTTCCTTGCTGTTTCCATCTTTTTAGCAATCGCAATCTCTTCTTCCCTTGTAAGGACAGCCACATTGCCCATCTCCTTAAGGTAAAGGCGGACGGGATCCCTTTCTATAAAAGTACGGCGATCCTCTCTCTCTTCCGTGGACTCCTCATCTGCACCGGCGTCTAAACGGCTGACCTCTTTCTCGTCATCTTGTTCTTCAAGATAATCAGGGTATTCTTCCATAGATATGCCCCTTTAGTAGGTTTCGTTTTTCTTCCAACAATTTATTCAGAAGTGCAATATCACCCGATTCCTCTGCCAATCTCCTCTTTTCTTCAAATCTTTTTTGTAGAAGTGTCCGCAGGCAATCATCGATATTTCTATCAACGTGCTCTAAATCAAATCCAGGCTTAAGAGAGAGTTTCGTAATCAATACTTTTTCTTCATCATTAACCTCATTGATGAGAGATCCTATAGTTAACTTATCACTAAGGACACTAATTTTCTTAAATAAAGATTTTATTGTTGCGTCCCTCAGGTCTTCGATATCAATCCTTGAAAGTATGGATTCAGCCTTCTCAGGGAATGCAATTATTGCACTTATAAGAAGGTATTCTTCTTTAAATGGTGATCTCTTCATCATCCCGAGCCCTTCCAAGCTGTTATGCCTAATTTTTTTCTTTACCTTCTTCAACTCACTCCTTAAGACAGATTCGTTAATCCTTGTTCGGTCAGCGAGTTGACTTAATAGTTCGTCTGCAATAATCAGGTCTGTCATGCCTGATATTGTCCTGAGTACCTCTTTTACAGTGTCTATCTTATCTCCTTTTGATATACCCAGGAGAAACTCTATCATTGACATAGCATCCGTAAGCATCTTATTAAAAGGTTGACTGCCTTTTTTCCTCAAAAAACTATCAGGATCTTCACCCTCAGGGAGTAATAAGACTTTTGCTCTAAAGTCAAATTCAGAAAGGATTTCCAGCGACCTCCTTGCAGCAGAAACGCCCGCCTCGTCATTGTCGAAGACTATTACCGCCTTTTCCGTTAATAACTTTAGCCTTCGTAACTGTCTTGAAGTCAGGGCAGTTCCTAATGGTGCAACCGTGTTTTTAAATCCATACTGATGGCATATTATTGCATCGAGGTAACCCTCAACAATAATGGCATAATCTTTCTTTCTTATCTCTTCTTTTGCAAAATTCAAGGCAAAGAGAGTCTCGCTTTTTTTGAATACCTCTGTTTCAGGAGAATTTAGATATTTTGGAAGAGAGTCGTCTCTTACCCTACCACCGAAAGCGATAACATCATTCTGATAGTTAAATATGGGGAAGATAATGCGTCCCCTGAACACATCTCTTAAGCCTTTTTCGTCAGATACGGCAAGCCCGGCATCTCTCATAAGGGAATCGCTATAACCCTTCTTCTTCAGATATTTAATAAGACTATCCCTTTCATCAGGTGCATGGCCTATGGAGAAACTGTAAAGAGATGTCTCTTCAACCCCTCTGTTCTTTATATAGGCCATAGCTGTCTTTGAACTATTAAGGTTCTTTATAAAAAATTTCATGGCCTCTTTGTTTACATGGAATATCTTCTCTCGCTTTTCAGAAAGATTTTTGTCAAAAAAGTATTCTCTTAGCGTGATACCAGCCTTTTTCGAAATATATCGTACTGCTTCGTTGAAAGAGATGTTATCATGTTTCATCAAAAAGCTGACTACATCGCCACCAACCCCGCATCCGAAACAATGAAATATCTGTTTTGTTGGACTTACCATAAAGGATGGAGTTTTTTCAGAATGAAATGGACAAAGGGCCTTATAATTCTGGCCGGATTTCTTTAATTGGGCATAATCAGATATAAAGTCAACAATATCTACTTTTGACTTTATTTCTTCAAGCAGCCTTTCAACGTTCATTAAGCCTGCGCTGCAAGTCGTCGACTCTACGAGTCATCGACTAAATCTCTTAAACCCGGAACATTCTAAGATCTCTATAGAATCCCCTCTTGTAATCTTATCTAGAAGTAAATTAACACCTAGATTGTCGCTTGAGATATGTCCTGCAATGATAACGTTCAGGTGGTTTTTTTCTGCCTCCTTACGATGTTCCTCGCTAAGGTGCATTGCTACTATCGTATTTACCCCGCTCGTTGTGAGGCTTTCAAATATCTCCTTTGCCCCTTCTGTACCACCTGTCATATCGACAAAAATTTTTCCTGCCTTTCTATTTTTTGCACCGAGAAAGATCTTGGGACCTACACTATTGAGACCTGCCTCCCTATATTCAGGGATATCCTTCAGTATGCTGATGACATCATCTATAACATAGGGCTTCTTTTCATCAAAGAGCCTCTGGAGATAACCTGTAACCATGTTATCGGCAGGTGTATGAAGACAGAGAAAAGGAATGCCTAAGAGCCTTGCCGCATCCACCGCTCTTGAGTGGTTAACTGGTAAGAGTTTTCTCTCTACTTCTTTTATCCTCCCATCCATGAGACCTTCTGCAATGTTTATAGGTACGCCGAATCTGTTTAATATGTCTGATTGCATACGCATAACGTCATAAAGGTTCGCATATGCCCTTCCCTCGGGGTGATGCGAAAGGAGAAGATCAACCGGCCTGCCTTTAGACCGCAGGCTGTCAGCGAGCAGTACCTCCCCAACCTCTATATCAATACCAGCGAGAACTTTTTTAATTTCCTCATCACCATTCCCATAGAGAATACGTGAATCAGAGTAAGGGTTCTGAAGGGATTCCTTGTCGAAAAATTCCTTCTCAGCAGGTTTGAGCTCCTCAAAATCCTTCTTCCTGCGATCCAGATCCTTCAGAACAACATCTCTGCCTCTGGGGTCATTTTCTATCCCGGTTTCGATAGCTTTTCTATAAATATCTAATAGCTTCATATCTTTTCTAAAAGTTCCTTTACGCGCTGATTTACAACTTTTCCATCAGCAGCACCTTTTACTTTAGGCATAACAAGACGCATAACCTTACCCATGTCCTTTATGCCCTCAGCTGAGGATTCTTTTATTACTTCTGTAATTAAAAGATCAAGCTCTTCCGGAGTTAACTGGTTCGGCAAATATGATTGAAGGATTGATAGCTCTCGTTTTTCCTTCTCAGCAAGGTCTTCTCTACCACCTCTTGAAAAAAGCTCGATCGATTCACGCCGCTGTTTCGAAAGGCTAGAGATAACAGAGATTATCTCATCATCAGTTAATTCGTTCTGTTTATCTATCTGCTTATTTTTGATGGCTGCCTTAACCATCCTTAAAACAGAAGTTTTAAGACGATCGGATTTTTTTATTGATACCTTTAAGTCCTCGTCAAGTCTCTGCTGAAGAGACATTATCTTGTTACCAGCCTCATTCTTCTGTAGGCCTTCTTACGAGCAGCGAGGGCCTTTTTCTTTCTTTTCACACTTGGCTTTTCATAATGTTCTCTTTTCTTTATCTCGGAGAGGATTCCTTCTCTTTCACACTGTTTCTTGAATTTTTTTAGAGCATTTTCAAAGGACTCACTCTCAGTGACTCTTACCACGGGCATTCATATACCCCTCCCCTCTAGTTAAAAATTTATTTAAAATCAAGGTTAATTCTATCAATTTGTAAACTTTCTGTCAATGTTTAGACGAAATAAATTTTATACATGCTTTGCAGGAAATTGTATAAAAATTTTACATGTGAAGATTCAAAAAAGTAGAAGGCTATGAACTGAACCAACGGTTCAGCAGGAAGAGATACCTCAACTTCCTCCACTGAAACTCGGGGCGGAGGATGGCTCAGCGTTACCTTTTAAGCTACAACTAAATAAAGAGAATTTTTTCCTGACATCTTTTGAGCCACATTTTGGACAAATAGTATCTTTTTCTGAAGAATCCATTTTTTGTAATAGGGCAAAGGTTTCTTTACATTTCCCACATACATATTCATAGATTGGCATTCAAATTCCTCCTCGGATACCTTTAAATTTTATATATTTTAACATAAAACCTTCCTTTATCTTAAGTGTCAAAATGTCTTGCTTGCCTAAAAGAATAATAATATGCTATCTTATTTAAGAAGCTAATAAGGAGTATTTTGTTGTATTGTTAACCGCAAAGTATTCAGCTTTTGCGGTTTTTTTATGACATTACCTCCTTAGACTTCAATTACTTAAAAAGGAGGTCTGTCAGATCTGGTTTTCAATACGCCACTAAATCTCTTATTTCATGAACTCTTTTAATAATGTGGCTATTGCATTCTTTCCCAGAGAAAATTCTTGTAAAAGACTCAAAGGAGATATCAGTGATGAATAATAATGTTGCAGATGGCCATTTCGTTAAGGTCCATTATACCTTAACAGTTGAGGACAAGATTGTTGACAGCTCAAGGGGACAGGAACCCTTTGAGTTTCAGGTCGGCATGCACCAGGCGATACCCGGATTCGAGAAAGCACTCAAAGACATGAAAATTGGTGAGAAAAAATCCTTCCAGGTCAGCCCTGATGAGGGGTATGGCCAAGAGGATCCCAATGGCATACAGGAAATATCAAGAGACAAGTTACCTCCTGAGATAGAGCCAGAGGTAAGTACAATATTATATGCCACTGGGCCGAACGGACAGACCATTCCTGTGAGAATTATGGAGGTTAAGGAAGATGTGGTTGTCATGAACTTCAATCATCCTTTGGCGGGCAAGACCCTGAATTTTGAAGTAGAAATAATCGAGGTAGAACAGGGAGCATAAGGTATTTCCTGAGAAGAGAAAATTTTAAAAAAAGATTGAAGATATTGAATCGGTGAAAAAATAACTCATGCATACAGAAGAATTAAAAGTAATGAGAATATATTGCATAGGTAAATCAATTGTCCTACCCCATGTCCGATATGTCAATCATGGAGGACATACTGGTATTATGTTTCATTCTGAGGTCGTGAGAACTAATGGGAGATATCAGACTTTGGGATGTAATAAAACAGATGCTTCGGGTTTCTGTTTAGGCCATAAGATTAGTAGAGAAGAATTTTTGAAAAGGTATTGTGGTGAGATAGAGACAGAGAAAAAAGAGGCAAGAAAGAAACAGATGAAGGCTCTGAAATTTAAAAACCTATCCAAAATTTAAATAAATTTGTAATTTTGTTGAGATAAGGCTCTATTACGCGATATCTTGGTTTCTCTATCTAGTATGTCATTTCATGATGTTCTTTTGCTGTCCAAAGAACAATACTCTTTCTTCCTCTAGCCATCAATATCAAGATTCTTCTAACTATGCAATGCAACATTACGAATGGAATCAATCAGCAATATCTATTTAAGAAAAAAAGATAAGATAAAGTGTTATGAACAGCTTTAGGAACAATAATAAAAAGGAGACAAAAGAATGAGCTATGATAAAGAAATTGAAAGGACGGTAGATAAACTTTTTTCTGACAGGACTGCCATAGTGACTGGCGCCAGTTCCGGCATAGGGCGTGCCACAGCTTTGACCCTGGCGCAGGCAGGCGCTGCGGTGGTGATCCACGCCCGACGCAAAAACCGGCTGGACAAACTGGCTTCGGAAATTTCCGCCCAGGGCGGTAAAGCCCTGGTTGTGGTGGGTGACGCAAGCATTCAGGCAGACATTGATTTGCTTCTAAATCGCGCTTTAGTCTGGAATGAAGGAGGGTGCAAGTATGACATCGTCGTTGTTAACGCGGGTCGCGGACTGGCGGGCGGCATCCTCAGTAGCGATGAATCCCAGTGGCAGGAACTTTACCAAGTCAACGTACTTGGTGCAGCCCATCTGATGCGCCGGGCTGGGCAATACATGGTTCAGCGAAAAAGCGGAGATATTGTGGTCATCGGTTCAGTGGTGGGACAGAACATCTCGCCCTTCAGCGGATTTTACGGCTCAAGCAAATTTGCCATCGGCGCAATCGCGGAAGGCCTCCGCCGCGAAATCTGCATACACGGCGTGCGCGTTTCAGTGGTCATGCCCGGCATCGTGCTTACCGAATTCCAGAGCGTGGCCGGCTACAACGAGGAGAACTTCGGCAAGGGGATCGCCCACTTTGGCAAATTACTTGAACCCCAGGCCATTGCCAACGGCATTTACTGGCTGCTCACGCTCCCGCCTCATGTCAATGTCAACGAAATCACGATCCGCCCTACGGGCCAGAATTATCCGTGACGCGAGATGATTTCTCCAGCAATCAACATATGATTAAATATGATGTACGGGAATGACAAAAGGGGCATGAATGACGGTTCTTTGACCTTGGATAGCACCCATCTAATCAGTCCAGAAATACTTTCCCATATGTGCAGAAATGATTTTTATGTAATATTACAAATTATTTTTTTTGACAAAGAGAAATTTTTGTTATAGTAAATTTATATAAGCAGTTCAATATTCAGATACACGAAGGAGAAAAGAAAGGAGGCGGGCAAAAAAATGGCAGTAAAAAAGAAAGCTGCAAAGAAGAAGACCGCAAAGAAGAAATAATCCTGCTTCTTCAAGCACACACGATTTTAGGCTGGAGGAGAAATTCTCCAGCCTCTCTTTTTGCGGTCTTACTATAATATTAAAACAAGATTCATGAGACAAAATGCAAGTATATTTTATAACTTACTGTAAACAATGAATTATTTATCATCAGTTTAGCCTTGCTTTTACCCCATAGTTAATAAACTTCCTAAAGGGAGTCAAAAAGTGATATGATATCGTGCTCCTAATCATTCCTGAACACATTGGGCCAATAGACGTTTGAATAGTATACTGGCAGGAGTTAAAACAGTCTTTGATAAAGAAAGGATTTCATTGAAATAGGAAAAGTTATGAAATCCAGACTTGCCATTGCTGTTACTCTATGGGGATGGCTTCTTTTTGTAGCCTGGCTATCTTATGATTATGTCGAATACGGAAACCGATTATTTATACATATTTTCCAGGGCCCTTTTAGCTACGAAAAAACTATTTTCTACGTCCTAATTATTCTTGTGCCTTTTGTTTACACAGTCATGGGTTACATGATTAATGAAAGATTAAAACTCCTCAAGCAACTTGAGGAAGTAGAAAAATACCGTGGACTCGCTCTTATTGATGAACCCACAAACCTGTTAGACAAAAGGGGATTTTCTATATTAGCAGACCAACAGTTAAAGATAGCAGATCGATATGAGAAAGGGATGTTGCTCTTTTGTGTATATGTGGATAATTTAGAACAGATTAATGATACCTTTGGACATAGCGGTGGTGACATGGCATTGATTGATGCAGCAAACATCATAAAAGAAACCTTTCGTAAGTCAGATATAATTGCTCGCATTGCCGGGGACAAGTTTGCAGCTCTTGCCATCGAGGCATCTTGGGCAGTTTCCGATATGCTTGCAAATCGTTTGAAAAGTAACCTTGAAAGCCAAAACAAGAAAACTACTCGTCCCTACAAACTTTCTTTAAGTATTGGTTTTTCATATTATGACCCTGGAAACCCCTGTTCCATTGCAGAACTTATTGCAAGGGCAGATACATATATGAATGAAGAAAAACAAGGCAAGCAAATAAAAGATATTTTAGGCATCGATTAACTTTTTAGTGAAAACTTATTTTATTGATCTCTATTCATAGCGAACTTTGTTCCAATGATTCTCTTCAGAAGGGGGAGAGGATAAGGATGACAGCTCCTTTAAATGATTGAATTCTTTTTTAGAAAGGGATTTGCCTTCCTGCAACTTGCGTAAAAGGTTTGCAAGATAAAGTTTTTCAAGCCTCTCTGCATTTTCCCTATCTTCAGACATACTTCTATGTAGCAGAAAAGAGGGAAATGTTCTGGCAGATGATCGGAATTTTTAAAAAAGCATTGCTGACTGCCGCTTCCTCACAGTAGCAAACGCTTTTGTATAAGCTGATAATTATGCATATTTCTTCTGTAAATTAATAATCTCAGACTAAGTCAATAATCAAGTCTGACCCTGCAATTCCCTCTCTGCAATTCCCTGCTTTAGCTAACCACGGCTTCCAGCGGATCGCTAACGCTAATAGCTTCGGCTGAGCTTCATCGTTATGCATTATCCCTGATAGTGGTCATTAAACGCGGACTTCAGCCACTAATTCTCAGAGGTAAGTAGTCATAAGTAGTAATGATTACAGTTTGAGAAGCGCGTAGCCTTTGAGTGAAAGCCTCAAGTTCTCTGTTAGCTTCTATTGAAGGCTACTTCTAAAATAAATTCATTCTATGGAGCATAAACTTTAAGTATCTCTAGCGCAAAAATCTTGGCGTCTGACCAGTTTTCGTTGGTACGTTGAGTAGCCCACAGATACTGGCCGTCCCAAGCCATGTCCCATGTTCCCTCAGAAGCAGGGTATATCCATCCTACAGCATGCCCTTGTATGTTGTATTTAATGATCTTATTGGCAGGTACCCAAAAGTGTTTACCATCCCAGGCAATGCCTCCTCCGCCGCCTTGATCAAGTTCAATTGTGCCTATAAGGTTTCCCTGTCGGTCCATCCTGTAAATTGTGGGTGAAGTCCATCCCATTACATTTAAGTACGTACCATCCCAGGCAACACCCTTGCAACCTCCTTTTGAGTCTGGGGTAGGGAAGGACGCCAATTCTTGACCGTTTGTCGGATCGATCTTAGAAATCCGTTTCTCTGCAAAATCCACCAGCCACAAGTACTCACCGTCGAATGTCATGCCCCACGGTTGGGGACCAGGCGCTGTGAATTGCTGAAGTATAGCACCTGTCACAGGATCTAATTTGTAGATCATGCCCTGAAGTGTAGCCGTCCAGATGTACTGGCCGTCGTAGGCCACAGACCATGTTAAGCCCAATCCTTGGCCGATCTTACGGATAATGTGTCGTGTTTCATCATCAGGGTAGACGTACAAGTACTTATCGAGCACTGGGTCGCCTGGTATATAGCCAAGTGCATGTGACTGATCCGCCACAAAGCCTATATCTACTTGGCTTGGTGGATAATAAGAAGACGGTACTTCTATATATGGCCCGTCTATAGTACCAGCAACATTGCCGCTGAGTTCAAGGTTACTAACTTCAACTGTGTTAATTCCCTCGCCGAAGCCAATTCCCCATTCTAGATTATTGTAAATGGACACGCCAAAGACACTCAAAGTGCCGTTGTCGTCTAT
>CAZXCW010000011.1:0-29822 GCA_964639385.1 uncultured Nitrospiraceae bacterium | reverse complement strand
AGGGCGAGGATTGCAGAATGAGGAACGATCAAATATTTTTCCCCTTCAAACTCAATCTCTACAGCTGATTCTTTAAGAAAAATCGCATAATCCCCCTCAGTCGCCTGAAGTGGAAAATACTTGACTTCTTTTTTCTCGCTAGTAGCCCAGGGTTCCTGTAAAATGTTTGGGTCATGAACAGGATAGCCAGGACCTGTTTTTACAACATATCCACCCATGACCTTCTCCTTTTCTTTAACAGTAGGAGGAAGGTAAAGCCCTGAGCTTGTTTTGTCTACCCCTTCATCAGGTGCTATAAGAACCCTATCACCGACGATAATAAGATTCTTTTTTGCTTTCATATTGTTATTTTAAATTATTTATACCTCTGGCAGCATGATATTTATCTGGGCTCCGGGGAAATAAGTAAGATTAACTTCTCTTCCTTTCCCCCATGCCCATTGAGGAATGATTGAAAGCTTTGCCGTTCCTGAACGGATGGAGAGTTTACCATTCCATTGATTGACGAATCTTTTTACTGAAGCCAGCCCGTGTCCCCTTCCCTTGTCAAAATATCTTGATGCACCATGAATTAATGCCTCTTCTATTGCATCGAGGTCGTCTTTTAATTTGAATCTTTTTGATAAAGATTTCCTGAAGCCTATCCCTATATCCATGACAGCAATCTTAACAACATTTTTATTCAGGTTCTGAAAGTGATATTTTTGTATTCCAACAAAACCGGTATTTTCACTATGTTCAAGTATGTTCTGGCATACCTCAGAAAGGGCCACTATGAAACCATTAATTGTTCTTTCATCATAGTGAAGATGTTTTGCAAGTATTGCATGTGCACGATTTTTAACCCTACCTACTATAAAATGGATATCGTCTGACTTCTCTATAGGTGTGATTTCAAGGAGGACATCTGAATATGACCTTCTTAAATATTTTCCCGGTATTTGTGGCTCCGAAGGCTCAAGCCTGAAGTACTTATCAACAAATTTAAAAAAGTCCATCCTCTCAAGATATTTTGTGACCTCTTCTGACTTGGGAAGAAAAAGAGTTTTTCTAGCTTTTTCTGATTTCAAAAGTTCACCAATCTCGAGTAGACCGACCATGCCAAAGGGATCTATAAAAGTCATGTTTTGAAGATCAATGGTCAATGATTCTCTAATGACATGGTGAACTTGTTCGAAAGTATCTTCTGTTATCTGTATCATTGAATACACTTTATCAAATAGATGCAATACCTTCAACCTCTTTAGGATTGTAGGATAAATACTGATAAAGAAATAAGTTAAAGTCCTACAAAAAAATCAGATTAATACCGATGTATCTATATCAGTTCCCACTTTACAATAACTATAATTAAGAATTTCTTTCTTGACTTTTATTTTTGATTAATATAGTTTTTTTAGTATTGAAAATTTATGGAATGAATTAAATGAATTAATGGTTAAACTCTAAAAGGAGGTGATGGTTTAAAAACGATAAATAGAAAACGTGAATTATGATGTGCAGAGCATACTTAGAAGGAGGTGAATTATGAAGGAAGAGGATATTTTAAGTAAAAAACTCGTCAGGGTAGTAGAATCCCACGGAATTGATAGAAGAGACTTTCTGAAGTATTGCGCTGCAACAGCAGCAATACTCGGTTTATCGGAATTAGAGTTCACAACTAAGATTGCCCAGGCATTAGAATCTAGTTCAAAGAAACCAGCTGTTATATGGCTGGCGGGACAAGATTGTGCGGGATGTACTATCTCTTTCACTCAAATACTTTATCCGCCTGCCGCTTCTATTATTCTTGATAAGATTTCCCTTAGATATCATGAGACAGTTATGGCAGCTTCAGGACATATTACCGAGAAAGTTTTCCAAAACACGGTCAAACAAGGTGGATATGTCTTAATAGTTGAAGGCTCAGTCCCATCTGCTGATGATCGCTTCTGCATGATTGGTGGACGTCCCTTCAGAGTGCTTGTAGAAGAAGCAGCTAAAAAAGCAGGGGCAATAATTGCCGTGGGTGCCTGCGCTACTTATGGCGGTATCCCCGCAGCAACTCCGACCAAAGGCATAGGACTTAATAAGGCTTTGCCCGGCAAGGCAGTTATTAATCTTCCTACCTGTCCTGTTCATGCAGACCACTTAGCAGGAACGATTCTATACTTCCTTGCCACAGGGAAGGTGCCTGAGCTGGACAAAATCGGTCGCCCTGTAATGTATTATCGAGAACTGATTCATGATAATTGCAGGCGTCGTGCCCATTTCGATGCAGGAGAATTTCTAACAGATTGGAATAACCCAGCACAAAAAGACTGGTGTATGTTGAAGAAAGGGTGTAAGGGACCGATGACTAACTCAGACTGTCCTATCCGCAGATGGAATAACGGAATAAGTTTCTGTATTGATTGTGGTGCTGTTTGTATGGGATGTGCTGAACCAGGTTTTTATGCTGAAATGTCTCCTCTTTATGCGGCTGAGAGTGAGATTTCAAAGAGAATATTGGCAATGAGAGAAGCTGGCTTATTCAAGAAAGAAACATAAAAGGAGGTGAGATAAATGGCAAAGAAAATTACTATAGACCCAATGACGCGCATTGAAGGGCATCTGAAAATCGAAGTAGAGATTGATGGTGGAAAAGTTAAAAATGCCTGGAGTAGTGGTACCATGGCCCGTGGATTTGAGGCTTTACTTACCGGGAGAGACCCTCGTGACGCCTCCTTTGTTACCAGCCGTATCTGCGGAGTCTGCTATAGCGTCCACCAACTAACTTCTGCACGCGCTCTGGATGCGGCTTTTGGGGCTAAGGTTCCCCCTGGAGGGAATCTAATCAGAAACCTTGTTATGGGTGCTGAGTACATATATGACCATGTACTTCATTTTTACCAGCTTAGTGCACTTGATTATATTGATGTTATGGCTATTGCCAATTATAAAGGTAAAGATAAAGACCTTCTGGCTGTTAAGGATAAGATTGTTGGTTTAGTAAAGGCAAAGGACACTTATCCTTTAACACCACGCTATGAGCCGGATGAGTTTACTGTTAAAGACCCGAATATAGTAATCTCTGCAGTCAAGCATTATATTGACGCCATGAAGATGCATGCTAAGGCCAGAAATATGGGGGCTATATGGGGTGGAAGGACTCCTCATTATCAGAACATAGTTGTGGGAGGAGTTACCTCATATCCTGATATTAACCAGTGGGCTCGTTTCCGCACCATGCTCGATGAGCAGAAAAAATTCATTGAAGAAGTCTATATACCCGATGTCCTTGCCTTTGGAACAGGACCTCTCTGGAAGCTGGCAACCATGGGTGTAGGCGGTGGTCATCATAACTATCTCGCCTATGGAGACTTCCCTAAAGATGTTGAAGGGGAAAAACTTGTCTTTCCATCTGGCGTTATTATGGGCTTGAATCCAGCAGATATCAAAGTTGGGGCCTTTGATCCTAACAAGATCACCGAGTCGGTGAAGCACGCATGGTATAAGGAAAAGAGGCCTGTTCATCCATATGATGGTGAGCAGGTTTTTGATCTTGATAAAAAGGGTGCATATTCTTTTATAAAGGCTCCACGTTATAGTGGCAAACCAATGGAGGTAGGACCGTTAGCACGAATGCTTGTAGCAAAAAATTCTGATGTTATAGGGCTGGTTAAGAAGGGAGCAAAACCAGGTGCAGTAGCACGCCATGCAGCTCGAGCTATTGAAACCAAGCTAATAGCAGATGCCTGCTATGGGTGGCTGGATCAACTCCTTACTGAGATGACCAAGCCAGGATTTAAGATTCACGACACCGAGCATTGGGAACCGCCTGAAAGTGGTATGGGATCTGGATTCCATGAAGCACCAAGAGGTGCATTAGGGCATTGGATCAAGATTAAAAATAAGAAAGTAGAGAACTATCAGGCTGTTGTCCCCTCGACCTGGAATGCTTCTCCTCGAGACGAAAACGGAGTCCGCGGGCAATACGAGGAATCTCTTGTTGGCGTACCCGTACCAAAACCTGAAAGCCCGATCAATGTGGTACGGGTAATCCGTTCCTTTGATCCATGTCTTGCCTGTGCTGTCCACATCATTGATCCAAAGACAAATGAGATTCGGAAATTCATCATAGAATAGGCAAACCGACCATGCCTTTTGCAGCAGATTCGAAGGGGGGAGAGACAATCTCCCCCCAAAAAATTGTTATCCTCGGAGTCGGCAATCTTCTACTCTCTGATGAGGGAGTAGGTGTTCATGTTGCTAACGAACTTATGAGGATGGAGCTGCCTGCGGAGATTTCTGTTGTTGAAGGTGGCACCGATGGCTTCCGCCTTTTAAATGTTATAACAGAGGCCGATCGGCTTATAGTTATCGATGCAGTTAAGGGAGGCACTGAGCCTGGCTCTATCTATCGCTTTGACATTGACGAAGTTCGAAGCTGCCCAACTGGTTTTAAGACCTCTGTTCACCAGATTGGGATTTTAGAGGTCATAGACCTATCAGGACTGATAGGTAAAACACCTCATACAACGGTTATTGGTGTCGAACCTAAATCTTTCGAAATGAGTATGGAATTATCTCCTGAAGTAAAAGCAAAGATTCCCCGAATTATTGAGTTGATCTTTGATGAGCTTGGAAAGTATAATATAATAAAGCCAGATTTTACAGGAGGTGATTCCTAAAATGTGCTTGGGGGTTCCGTCGAAAATAATTAGTATAGAGGATAGTAAAGCTATTGTAGATGTCTTGGGTGCAAGGAGGGAAATCAGTCTTCTCCTTTTAGAAGAGAAAGTAAATATTGGTGATTATGTTATTGTCCATGCTGGCTTTGCAATCCAAAAGCTCCAACAAGAGGATGCTGATGAGAGGCTTGGTTATTTCAAGGAGTATTTAGAGACATTAGACGCAGAGGAACAATTAGAATAACAAAATATCTGGCCATAGCTTCAATTATTAATAATTCCCTCTTTTAAAAATTAATATTTTTTTATCTCTGTAGGACAATTACCTACAGCACCATGAACCAAAATCTTACAAAAAAATCAGACTTATTCCGATTTTTTTCTTATAGAAGAAATGTATAAAATTTCTGTAGAGATATCTCATTATAACCCCTCATGGCAGCCAGAACCCCTTCTGGCTGCCCTTCGCCTCACCCAGCCTATAATATTTTCACAGAGATGATGGAACAGAGTTCGCTATGACTAATCTGGGTTAATCCGAAAAATGCATTTACATAATGCAGATGTTGTGAAAAAATTTTTGAGCAATGTCTGCATTATTTGGGTTAATTTAGGAATTAAGCCTTTTTTATAAAATCTTTAAATCCCTTTAATATCTTAAGACCGATCTTCTGACTCTTTTCAGGATGAAATTGGGTTGCAAAGATATTCTCCTTCCAGACCATAGAGGTAAAGGTTACTCCGTAATCAGTGGTAGTTGCAACTAAATCGTTGCCATCAGGTACAACATAATATGAGTGGACAAAATAAAAGAACTCTTCATCTTTTATGGTCTTAAGAATAGGCGGCCTTCTCAGAATCTTTATAGTATTCCAGCCCATATGAGGGACCTTAAGGCTATTCTCAGGGAACTTAACAACCCTTCCACTCAATATATTTAATCCTTCGAATCTGCCAAACTCTTCTGATTCTGTGAATAAGACCTGAAGCCCTAAACAGATGCCGAGATAGGGTTTCCCTGTCTGTATAGCCTTTTTAATCGGTTCTATGAGTGACATCTCTTTAAGGTTTCTCATACAGTCCCTAAAAGCCCCAACACCTGGAAGGACAACAGCATGGGCCTTATCCACAGCCTTTGGATCTGAGACAATCATTGCATCAGCCCCAACTTTCAGGAAGCCCTTTTCAACGCTCCTCAGATTACCCATTCCATAATCAACAATAGCTATCATAGTTTATTATACAATAGTACAACAGCACTGAAAGGTTTCCAGAATCTATTTCATGTTTATTCCTGACTTTATCGGATCCCTTAAAAAAGACAGTAGATTTAAACACCAGATCACAGAAATTAAATACATTCCTCCTGTAAAGCCGGGGTATAAGGAACTTAGTTTATCTATCAGGCTTAGAGATGTTTTGAGAAGGCGAGGCATAGAGCTATTTTACAGCCACCAGGTCGAGGCCATTAATTTAATAAGAGAAGGAAAAAATGTTGTTGTCATGACTCCAACGGCAAGCGGTAAGAGCCTTATATACAACATCCCCGTGCTTGAATCCATCATCGAAAAACCAGAGCAAAGGGCATTGTATATATTTCCGTTAAAAGGGCTTGAACAGGATCAGGTAAAAAATTTCAATGAACTTTTTTATAGTCTCAGAATTAACCAGTACAATTCTTTCAAATCCCCCCCCTTTGCTAAAGGGGGGCGAGCGAGAATTATTGAGCCGGCAGAGGTTTATGATGGCGATACCACTGCTTACAGGAGAAAAAAAATAAGAGAGGCAATCCCCAAGGTCATTTTCACAAACCCTGATATGCTTCACCTTGCTTTTAATCCTTTCCATAAAAAATGGGAGGAATTTTTCAGGAATTTAAGATATGTGGTTATTGACGAAATACATACTTATAGAGGGGTATTTGGCTCAAATGTTGCCCATGTGATAAGGCGGCTAAGAAGGATATGTACATACTGGAGGTCTAATCCTCAATTTATTGCAGCCTCTGCAACTATAGCAAATCCAGCTGAACTTGCAGAAGAACTCGTTGGGGTCCCCTTTAAAGTTGTCTCACAGAGTGGGGCACCCCAGGCAGGAAGATATTTCATATTTATTAATCCGATAGACAGCCCTTATACGGAAACGACAAGACTATTTATAAGATGTGTGAAAGCAGGGCTTAGAACAATCGTCTTTACAAAGGCAAGAAAGATAACAGAACTTATATATTCATGGATTATAAACCATGCACCTGAGCTTGCTGGCAGGGTAAGCCCTTACCGTGCAGGTTTTCTTCCGCGAGAGAGGCGTGAGATAGAACAGAGGTTATTCAGTGGAGAGCTTCTTGGAGTTATATCAACGAGTGCACTTGAGCTTGGAGTGGACATAGGAGGACTTGACTGTTGCATACTCTGTGGTTATCCAGGCTCTGTAGCAAGCACCTGGCAGAGGGCTGGAAGGGTCGGAAGGCATGGACAGGAATCATTAGTTTCTATGATTGCTATACCTGACGCCCTTGATCAGTATTACATGCGCCATCCCGAGGCATTCTTTGCTAAAAGCCATGAGGCAGCCGTCATAGACCCGGAGAATAGAAATATTCTCAGAAGACATATACCATGTGCTTCCTCAGAGGTTTACCTAAGGGAAGACGATGCTGTCTATGATGTGAAGAAGCTTGCTCCTTTGATTGAAGAGCTTGTTAATGAAAAGATTTTAAATCCTGGTAGGAAAGGTGATATATGGTTTTCGAGAAGAAGGATGCCGCAGAGAGAAGTGGGTATCAGAACAATTGGAGAACCCTTTAATATTGTCGATGAATCAGGAAAGGCGATTGGGGAGCTGAGTGGTATGCGAGTATTCAGAGACGCCTTTCCCGGTGCTATCTATCTGCACAGAGGAAGGCAATATCTTATTACTGAGCTTGATTTAGAAAGAAAAAAGATAATATGCCACGAGGTTGATGTGAACTACTACACCCAGGCATTGAGCAAAGAAGAGACGGAAATAATAGAAGAGAAAGAAACACTTAACTACAAAGGCCTTTCAATACACTGGGGAACTCTCAGAACAACTCAAAGGATAACAGGTTTCGAGAAAAAGAGGATATTCGATAGAGTCAGGATTTCGAGGCATAATCTTGATATGCCTGAGTATGTGTTTGAAACAGAAGGACTCTGGATTAGAATAGATAACGCAACAAAATCCTTTATCGAATCAGAGGGCTTTGATTTGGCGGGCACGCTACATGCGGTAGAGCATACTGCAATAGCATGCATACCATTATTTGCCCTCTGTGATAGAGGAGATATCGGAGGATTAAGTTACACCTTATATCCTGAGTTTAAGCAACCTGCGATATTTATTTATGACGGATATGAAGGCGGAATTGGGCTTACAAAAAGGGGGGCTGAGGTTATCGGCGATTGGCTCATGGCTGCCTTGAAAGTTATTGATGAATGTCCTTGCGAAGAAGGTTGCCCTTCCTGTGTACAAGATCCTCAATGCGGGTCAGGCAACCAGCCGCTCGACAAAGAAGGAGCAAGAAATCTGCTTATGAGATGGCTTTCATGATGCTGTGTTTCTTATGAGTTTCCTTCGCAAACAATTTCCTTGTCAACCTTGACAATATCTTTGAATTTATGAATAATTTGGAAGTATCCGAATATATGACTACCATTAACCCAAAAAATGCAGTTACATAATGCAGATGTTGTGAAAAAATTTATTTTTCGATACCTTAGTGTACCTTTAACTGATGGTTTTGCGAATATTTTTATGGATATAACCAATAAAGATATTCTCAATAAATTATCGAGTTAAATAAATTTTTGAACAATATCTGCATTATTTGGATTAACGTACTCATATAAAAGTAAACAGAAGTAAGGTGGTCATCGCGAGGTCTTCCGTACGCCTAAGGCGGGCAGAGGACCGAAGCAATCTTATCTATCAAAGTCAACTTATTTAGGACTTTCACTGTAACATTTTTGAGCATGGACTTACAGGGGGGTATCTGGATGATAAAACTAAAGTGGTATATCGCCTTATCGCTTATACTTATTTTTTCAAGCAGTGTATTCGCCCAGCAGTTCCAGACTATTCCAATAACGCCCTCTTATCAGTTGCCCACACAACTGCCGTCGTATACACAGACACAACAACCAACCCTACAACAGCTACCACCTCAAACAGTACAGCCAGCTCCAGCTCAACTATTACCTGTACCTGCTCGACAGCCTTCTGAGGAAAAACCTTCGGAGTTTGAGCAATATATATCCGAAAAAACAATAGAAATTACTGAATTTCAGCTTGAGATTTTAAAAAAGTTTGAAGGTATTACGTTTCAATATTCAGCAAAAAACCTGCTGAAGGATAAAATCGCAATCCCTGTTAGGGTCGTTAAAATTGTAAACCAGACTGAAAAAGAGAGAAAAGCAACAGGAAAAAAAGAATTTGAAACTACTCCCAAGCCAACAACAAAAGAATTTGAACTTATTCCCAAACCAATAATAGTTGATGCTGGATTTTTGATTGGAACACCTGAGGCAATAACCACTGCCTTTAAAATATTGGGAATAAAGATTCCCTTTGCTGTTTCTACCAGTGTAAAACAGTTTGGCTATGACCTCTTCTTACAGCCTCCTTCGACCTTTGCACCTGTTGAACAGGTGCCTGTAGGACCTGAATATGTTATTGGTCCTGGTGATGAAATAAGGATAACTATTTGGGGAAAGATAGAAGGGCAGTGGTCAGTTATTGTTGATAGAGACGGGAACATTACTCTGCCAAAAGTTGGTGTCCTTGGTGTTACTGGCTTAACCTTTAAGGAGCTAAAAGAACTTTTACATAAGGAGTTCTCCAAATATTACACAGGCTTTGAGTTGAGTGTGAGTATGGGTGCATTAAGGACAATCAGAGTCTATGTTGTAGGCAATGCAGAAAGACCAGGGGCATATACCATCTCCTCTCTCTCAACCCTTATAAACGCCCTTTTTGAGGCAGGCGGTCCGAGCAAGACAGGCACAATGAGGGATATACAGTTAAATAGAAATGGTAAGACTATCGTCCATTTTGACATGTATGATTTTTTGCTAAAAGGTGACAAGACAAAAGACGTAAGGCTCATGCCAGAGGATGTAATATTTATACCACCGATTGGACCTCTTGCTGCTATCGCAGGTAGCGTCAATAATCCTGCGATCTATGAGCTCAAAGGAGAGAAAACGATTTCACAACTAATAGAGATGGCTGGCGGCTTGAGCGATATCGCCTTTACGAACAGAATTCAGATAGAGCGTATTGTTGATAATTCTCGGCAGATAGTATTTGAATCCGATCTTGCCAAAGCTAAGGATATGGAGGTTCAGGCAGGGGATGTAGTAAAGATTTTTCAGGTTGTTCAGGATAAAAAAGTGGTCAGGATTTCTGGAGCAGTCCATAGAGAAGGTGAGTATGGATTCAGTCCTGGTATGACTGTAAGGGACTTAATTTCGATGGCTGGTGGGCTTAAATACTATGCATATAACAAAGAGGCAGAATTGACAAGGGTATTTGTCACAGATAAAGGGCCCGAAACTGAGGAGATTACAATCAATCTCCAAAAGGCAATAGCAGGTGAGCCTAAAAGTAATATTCCCCTTAAGGAAAATGACTATCTCTTTGTCCGAACTATTCCTGAATGGGAGCTCTATCGGACCGTGAGTATTCAGGGCGAGATCAAATTCCCTGGCATCTATACCATCGAAAAGGGCGAGAAACTGTCTTCCCTGATTGAGCGAGCAGGTGGATACACAAGTAAAGCGTATCTAAGGGGCGCGGTGTTTACAAGAGAAAGGGTAAGGGAACTTCAGCAAAAGCAGATGGACGAGATGGTAGATAGACTCGAAAAGGAGCTTTTAGGAATGGGGGCAGCAGCGATATCGGCTACCCTTTCACCTGAGGAGGCAAAGATTAAGGAATCCGAGATCCAACAGAAGAAGGAATTCGTTGCAAAGTTAAGGACAATAAAGGCAAATGGAAGAATGGCAATAGTTTTAAATCAACCCGAGCTTTTAAAGAAAACCCCTTATGATATAAAACTTGAGGGAGGGGATAGCCTTTTTATTCCTTCAGATCCTCAAAGTGTTCAGGTCATAGGGTCCGTATATAACCAGACAGCCTTTGTCTATGATAAAGATAAGAGTTATTCCAGATATATTGATTTAGCTGGCGGATACACACAGAACGCTGACAAAAAGAGAGTATACATACTTAAAGCTGATGGAACCGCAGTAAAACCTAAAAGCGGTTTTCTCGGCATATCCTGGAGTAAGAGTTCTAACAGGTGGGAGTTCGGCAGTCAGAATGTAGAGCCAGGCGATACAATAGTGGTTCCTGAAAAACTCGAAAAGATTGCATGGCTGCGTGAGATAAAGGATTTAACACAGATACTCTATCAGATTGCGGTCGGTGCCGGTGTGTTGATTGTGGCGTTTTAAGTTTTTAACTCAAATTATGCGAACTTTAAAATTGTCATTGCGAAGAGTCATAGTCCCTGAAGCAATCTGACACGAAGTAAGATTCCGCATCAGCCAGAGGCAGACGAGGAATTTCACAGAGGTTTCGCAACGACTTCGGCGGATTTCTGCGTTTCCTTAGGTTGCTTGCGATGATGAAAGGTGCGTGTTTCTTAAATATTTTGTGCATTCTGATCATTCTTGTCGTTAGTCTATTACTAACTGTTCCTTATGTGGAAGCATCCACATATCTTCCCGTAGATGATGAGGCATATGATATCCTCTATCGCCTCGAGGCAGAAGGGGTTATACAAAGTGGATTACTCACAACAAAACCCTTAAGCTATAAAGAAGTAACAAGACTTATACTCGAAGCAGAGAAAAATTCTGTTGATAAAAGCATATTTATTAAAGATCTGGTTACGAACTTAAAGGAGAGATTTAAGGACGAGATTGGTGATGTTAAATTCATAAAACCTGTTGATTTCCTTTATGGTAAATATCTATATACAGATTCAGATATTCAGGAATTGTATTACAACAATGATGGAGACCATTATGAAAAGGGGTCTAATCTTAGGGCTGGTTTTGCTTCAAGGGCAGAGCTTGGATGGTTTTCTTTTTATTTTAATCCCGAGGTAAGATATTCTGATAGCGATACGGATTTAATAATAAAGAGAGGATATGGCGTCCTTAGCTCCTTAGGGTTAGACCTTGTCATAGGCAAAGATTCACAGTGGTGGGGTCCTGGATATCATGGTGCAATGCTTCTTTCAAACAATGCAGAGCCATTGACAATGGTAAGGCTTACCAACCCTCAACCTGTACTTCTTCCCTGGATATTTAAATATCTTGGTCTGTTTAGATTTACTTTCTTTGCCACAAGGCTTGAGAAAAATAGAGACGTTCCAGAGCCATACTTATGGGGAATGCGTCTAAATTTTAAACCAAATCCGTACCTTGAAATATCTCTTGAAAGAACAGCCATTTTAGGTGGTAGGGGGCGGCCAGAAGACCTTCATGCATGGTGGAAGAGTTTTATAGGCAAAGGAGAACACCCCAAACCTGGAGCTAAGGATGTAGGAGACCAGAGGGCAGGACTTGATATTAAACTAACACTTCCTTTTAACCTACTACCTTTACAATTATACCTGGAAGTTGACGGTGAAGACGTGCCTGGCCACGGAATCCCAATTCCTACTAAGCGTGCATTCCTTACAGGTATTTATTTACCCAGGATAGTTAACGAGAGGATCGGTTTTCGAACCGAATATGCAACAGACCATGTACCCGGCGCGCCAAATATCTGGTATACTCATCCCGTATATACCCAAGGCTATACATACTACGGCAGAATCATAGGACATCATATGGGCACTGATTCAAGAGATATCTTTACAGAGGTCTCATACCTTATCCCTGAGAAAAACGGAAAAATCTCTATCTCTTATGACAGGGAGGAGCATAATCTTTCAGGCACAGTTAGAGAGAGGACAGATGAAGTTGATCTAAATATGAATTTCAGGGTAAAGAAAAATATAGATTTAAGCGCCTCATATAGTTACGGGAATATTAAAAATCTTAAAAATATTTCTGGTGAAAATAGGGTGATAAACATAATCTCTGGTATGATAAGTTATAATTTTTAACCGGCATAGGACGAAAGAGTCAAGACAAAGTGCAAAATAATGAGTCACATACGCATGGTGTAGATGAAGACGAGATTAACCTCCTCGATTACCTTATCGTCATTTTAAAGCGCAAGAAGCTCATTCTGGGTATCACATTTGGCGCAGCCATAATCACCGCTATCATAAGCCTTATCATGCCGCCGATATATAAGGCTGAAACCAGGATTTTACCCCCGCAACAGAGCAATTCAAGCCTTGCAATCGGAATGCTAAGCCAGGTAGCTGTGGTTCCTGAGGTTGCAAGCAGCATCCTCGGTTTGAAAACCCCGGGTGAACTTTACATCGGCATGTTAAAAAGTAGGACTGTAGCAGACAATATTATTGATAGATTTAATCTAATGGAACTTTATAGGGCTAAATATCGTGAGGATGCAAGGAAAAGACTTGTAAAGGATGCCCTTGAAGCAAACCTCGATAGAAAAAGTGGAATAATAACTATTGGTGTTGAAGACAAAGACCCCAAAAGGGCTGCTGACATGGCCAATGCCTTTGTGGAAGAACTTAAGAATCTGACGAAAGGTCTTGCAGTCACAGAGGCAGCGCAGAGGAGACTTTTCTTTGAAGAACAACTAAAAGACACAAAAGTGGCACTTATGAGATCCGAAGATGAATTAAAGGGGTTCCAGGAAAAGACTGGTGCACTCCACATAGACACACAGGCAAAGGCTGTCATTGAGAGCATTGCTAATCTGAGAGCACAGATTGCAGCAAAAGAAGTGGAACTCAAGGTAATGAGAACATACTCAACCTTGAATAATCCTGACCTCCAGCAAGTAGAGGAAGCATTGAAAGGAATGAAAGGAGAGTTAAGCAAGCTTGAGGCGAAAGGGGGTAGCCAAAGTCCTGATCCACTTATGTCCACCGGCAGGATGCCTGCAGTTGGGACAGAGTATATGAGAAAGTTAAGGGATTTGAAGTTTAACGAGACCCTCTATGAACTCCTTACAAAGCAGTACGAGGCTGCAAAGCTTGATGAGGCAAGGGATGCAGCAGTAATACAGGTAGTTGACAAGGCAATACCACCAGAAAAGAGGGTAAAACCAAAAAGGTCGTTAATGGTCATCATCGCTACCTTTACGGGTTTCTTTCTCTCAATTTTTGCAGCCTTCTTTATGGAGTATAAGGAGAGGGCCTCAAATGACCCTGAAAATAAAGAGAGATTTGAAATACTCAGGAGATATATTACATTTAAAAAAAAACAATAGCGAAAAAAGTAAGGAATGACTATGAAAACTTTTATTTTTCTCAGGTTGCACTGGGTTGGTATCTTGCTTTTTGAGCTGTGATGTGATAGAAAAGACTGACCCTAAAAAGGGGCGTTAGGTATTTAGAAGCAAAGCACAGCATTATTAAACCAGCCTTATAAAACTGGGGGTTGAGATGGACTCTTTTCTCGATGTTATATATATATTTTCGATCCCAGCTATAGTTAGCATATCGTCATGGCCTATCGCATTTTTTGTCGGTTCAAAACTAAATATCATAGATTATCCAAATCATCGAAAGATTCATAAATCTCCAGTACTCAGGACAGGGGGTATACTTATTTTATTGGGATTTATTTCTGGAATATTTACATCCAGGATACATCTTTTTACAAATTTTTCTACAATAACCTCCTTTGCCACTTCTTTATTTGCCCTGGGTTTAATTAATGACATACTTTTATTAAATGCGAAGATAAGATTGATACTTCAGGGAGTTATCGCATATCTCTGCATTTCCGTTGTTGATGTGACTCTCAAAGACATTGGCCTTTTTGCACTGCCTGATTTTATACAGATTCCTTTCACAATCTTTGCAATTGTCGGCGTCATAAATGCATATAATTTTGTAGACGGCTTGAACTGTCTATCCTCAGGGCTTGGAATTATTGCGGCTTCCTTCCTGGGGATACTTGCCTATCAGTATAATGACTATGAACTTTTCAGGCTTGTTATTATATTTACTGGTGCCCTTACAAGTTTTATTGTCCTTAACTCAAGGGGCAAGATCTTTATGGGAGACTCAGGAAGTTATCTCATAGGTTTTATGATCTCTGTGCTATCCATAATGCTTGTGAAAAGAAACCCTGCTGTATCGCCTTTTGCACCCCTTCTCATAACTTTCATTCCCATCTTTGATACACTTTTTGCTATATACAGACGGAGAAGGCTTAAAAGAGACCCCCTTAGGGCTGACAAGAGGCATCTGCATCATATCTTAAGAAGAAGATATAACAGCGATACCAGAGCAGTCTTTATAATTCTTTCGATCCAAATAATCATAGCCCTTTTCGCAACCTTGTTCCACAATTACACAATCTTTCTTGTAGGCTTTACCATCTTGATAGCTATGTTTTTGAGGAGGTTGTGGTTAAGAAAAATATCTCTTGGATCAATGAGCTTATGATTCTTTCCTACTTGTTTGTCTGCCAGCTTGGCTCGTTTGGCTTGCTGGCCTAATGATTGATAGGATCTTAAGACAATGAAAGAGGTAGAAAATATATGGAAAAAGGAGAAATCGAAGAGATTAAAAGACATTTCAGTGTAGTGGCAGAGAGATTAGAGCATAAGATCCAGCTTGTGGCAGAAGGGATCGAAAATGTAGATGAGAAACTGGAACGTTTCCACCAAGAGGTCAAAGAAGAATTCAAAGAAACCAGATCTATGATCAAATTCTCTTATGCTGAGGGATCGTCGGGTCGCTGCAATCGAGGGTGAAGTTATGTCTTGAAGAATCGGGTGGAACGGCTGGAAGCACATCAGGATTGAGGTGTACTTGCTCGCTTGTTAACTTGCTTGCCTGATAGCCTGTGAGCAGAAAGAGAACAACTCCTATTTTTCTGTTAGAGAAAAATTATTAACGACACTACAAAACGGATAGGTGTTAGGACATAGGACATCTGATGATTCAAGACCGGACCCATTAACAATTCTCCACATTTAGTTACTTTGTAGAAACTGTATGAAAGTGGCATAAGAAATGAGTCATAAAAGAATTTTAATCTCAAATTTTTTATCACTCTCCAGTGTTCAGGCTGTCAATTATATTCTTCCTCTAATAACAATCCCTTACTTAGTAAGGGTGCTAGGGCCTGAAAAATTTGGATTAATTGCCTTCGCACAGGCATTTATTCAATACTTTGTTCTAATCACTGATTATGGTTTTAATCTTTCTGCTACAAGGGAGATTTCTATTAATAGAGATAATAAAGAGAAAATCTCTGAGATTTTTAGTTCCATAATGCTAATAAAAATATCTTTTATGATATTGAGTTTTTTAATATTATGCCTGCTTGTTTATAGTGTTGATAAATTTAGAACTGAATGGCTGATTTATTTTTTAACTTTTGGAATAATTTTAGGTAATGTGCTTTTACCTGTATGGCTTTTTCAGGGAATGGAAAGAATGAAGCAATTAGCCTTGTTGAACATTTTACCAAGGATGATTTTTACTGTTTTCATCTTTATTTTTATTAGAATCCAAAGTGATTATATTTATATTCCTTTGATAAATTCACTTGGGTTTATTGTTTCAGGACTGATAAGCTTATGGATAATTATTAAAAAGTTTGAGGTAAAAATAAAAATTCCTACATTTGTCGAAATAAAGCACGAGCTTAAAGAGGGCTGGCATATATTCATCTCGACTGTATCTATAAGTCTTTATACTACAAGTAATACGTTTATACTTGGCATTTTTACAAATAATACGATTGTTGGTTATTACAGTGCTGGGGAAAAGATTGTTAAAGCAGTTCAAGGATTGATGGGCCCTTTATCACAAACGATATATCCACATATCAGCAAGTTGGCATCGGAATCAAGAGAAGCTGCACTGATATTTGTAAGAAAGATTGTTAAAGTGGTAGGAGTGCCAGCTTTTTTCATATCCTTAGCTTTGCTTATATTTGCTCCTCAAATAAGTAATATTATTCTTGGAATACGGTTTAAAGAAAGTATTCCAGTAATCCAGATTCTGTCATTCCTTCCATTTATTATTGGGTTGAGTAACATATTTGGAATACAGACAATGCTTAATTTTGGATTAAAAGAGATTTTCACAAAAATATTAATGATGGCAAGTGTTATAAATATTCTTTTGGCCCTAATATTAGTTACACCATTACAGCACATTGGTATTTCGCTCTCGGTTTTAGTTACAGAGATTTTTGTGACATCCTATATGTTTATCGTTCTGCAACGTAATGGCCTAAAAGTCTTGCAGTTCAAAGTAGATCTCAGAGTAGTCAGGTGAAATTCGATTTTTTCATCGTTGGTGCCGGATTTGCTGGATGTACGCTTGCTGAAAGGCTTGCTACACAGCTTGAGAAAAAGGTATTGTTGGTTGAACAGCGAAACCATATTGGCGGAAATACTTATGATTACTATAATGAGGATGGGATATTGGTTCAGAAGTATGGTCCGCATATATTCCATACTAATTCAAAAGAAATATGGGATTATCTTTGTCAGTTTACAGAATGGAATAATTATGTCCACAGGGTGATTGCTAAGGTGAATAGTAAAGAAGTTTACTTGCCTATTAATCTTGATACGATGGAAAAACTTTATGATCGAAAATTTACACCTGAAGAGCTTGAAGAATATTTTGAGAAACGAAAGATAAAACTGTACGATGTAAGAAGTTCAAGGGATGTGGTTGTCTCCCAAGTTGGAGAGGAATTATATGAGTTATTTTTCAAGAATTATACTAAAAAGCAATGGGGAGTCTATCCAGACGAGCTTGATCCACAGATTACAAAAAGGCTTCCAGTAAGGTTCAATAGAGACACACGATATTTTACAGATAAATATCAGGGTATACCAAAATATGGTTATGCGAAAATGTTTGAACGGATGCTTGATAACAGAAACATTCATACACTTTTAAACACTGACTATAAAGAAATTATAGATTCCATGAAGTTTGATAAACTTATTTTTACTGGTCCAATTGATTATTTTTTTGATTACATGCATGGCAGATTACCTTATAGAAGTCTTAATTTTAAATTTGAGACACTGGATATAGAGAAATACCAAAACGCAGCGGTAGTAAATTATCCAAATGACTACGATTATACAAGGATTACAGAATTTAAACATTTCTATTTTCAAAGGCATCACAAAACAACAATATGTTATGAATACCCTAAATCTGAAGGAGATCCTTATTATCCAATATTAAAGCCTGAATACCAGGAGATTTATCAGAAATATAAAAAGGAAGTAGAAAAGATAAAAAATGTATATTTCGTAGGAAGATTGGCTGAGTATATGTATTTGAATATGGATCAAGTAGTAGGCGCGGGATTAAAATTGTTTGAGAGGATAAAAAATGAAGTTGTCCCGTCATATTCACACTAATTCAGAAGGGATCTGAAGGGATCTGAAATACCTGAGCTGGTTCACCGCTGGAATGGCTATATCCACCGCGTCTTGGCAAAGGTGAACGGCAAGCAATTATATTTGCCAATAAATATGGATATGATGGAGAAACTTGATCGGCAGGCTACCGGAATACAGGTACTTGAATATGAACCAGGCCGTGTATAGCGCACTAAAGCTTTTTGAGAAGGTAGCAGGATGAAATGATAACAATATTCAAAGATACAAAAGTATTTGTAGCTTGTCCGGCAAAAATATCTACCGGGGGGCCGGAGCTTCTCCACCAGCTTGTTTTTAATTTAAGAAAAGAGCTAAATATAGATGCCTATATGTATTATTTCCCTTCGGGAATTAGGAAACCAGTTCATGAATCTTATAAAAAATATAGTAATCCCGATGTAGAAAGTATAAAGGATGAGGATTGGAACATATTAATTGTTCCTGAGATTTACAAGGCAATTATTATTCTAGGTTCCTGTCAAAAAATAAGAAAGCTAGTATGGTGGCTTAGTATAGATTTTTTTGGCCATACCCGCTATCTCTATAGATATGAAGATAAACCCTATTTTTTTATATTACGAGCTTATCACAAGTTCTTAAGGCTTTTCAATTTAAATACATTTAATATATATAAAACAGACCACCTATTAAAAGATCCGTATATAAAGCAGGCTTCTTATCATTTAGCTCAATCGTTTTATAGTCAAAAAGAGCTTTTAAGACAGGGGCTTCCAGAAGAAAAAATTCTATACTTATCGGATTATATTAATGACATCTTTTTAATCCAAGAATTTGACATAAATAAAAAAGAAAATATTGTAGCGTATAATCCTCAAAAGGGCTATGAATTTACTAGAAAAATAATTGGTTATGACAAAAATTTAAGCTTCATTCCAATAATAAATTTGACACGTGAAGAAGTGATTAATCTTCTTAAAAGGGCGAAAGTTTATATAGATTTTGGTAATCACCCGGGTAAAGATAGATTTCCCAGGGAGGCGGCAATCCTTGGATGTTGTGTAATTACGGGTAAAAGAGGCGCTGCTAGATATTATGAAGATGTATCTATTCCTGATGAGTACAAATTTGAAGATACATTTAAAAATATTCCACTTATAGTAAGCAGAATTAAAGAATGCCTGACGATGTACGAAGAAAAAGAGAAAGATTTTAATCAGTACAGAGAAATGATTAGGGACGAGAAGTCAAAATTTATAGCAGACCTTAAGAGTATATTTATAAAACAACCGAACGATGCAGTCGTTTAATCGTGTAGCAAATGACGCCATGATGCCCATAAGTCCAAAAGTATATATTATTTTGCTTAATTTCAACAATTGGCAAGATACGCTTGAATGCCTTGAAAGCCTTTTAAAGATTGATTATTCAAATTATCATATAATTATTGTGGATAATGCTTCGACTGATAATTCCGTGGAATACATCAGGCAATGGGCAGATAGATCACACAAAACTATTCGAGTAAATGTTCTTGCCGAAAATGAAAAATACAAAAATGAGATTGATACGTCCGCTGGCATCATCTCTTTAATTCTCGCAAACGAGAATTATGGATATGCTGGAGGGAATAATGCGGGCGTAAAAGTCGCGCTGAGGGGCGACCCCGATTATCTTCTTTTGCTGAATAATGATACCATTGTTGATCCCGATTTTCTCTTTGAATTGGTTTCGGCGGGAGAGGCTCATAGAGAAATCGGTTTTTTAGGACCAAAGATCTACTGTTACGACCACCCGAATGTCCTTTGGTACGCCGGAGGTGAAATTTCTCTCCGACGCGGCCTGTCAAGACATCACGGATTCAGGGAAAAGGATCTCGGCCAATGTGAAGAGCCAAGGTATGTAAACTTTGTAACAGGCTGCTCGTTCTTGGTAAAAAGCGATGTTATACGACAAATCGGGTTTCTTGATGAAGCCATGTTTTGTTATGGCGAGGATGCCGACCTGTGCGTTCGGGCAGTGAAGGCGGGATATCGTGGTTACTACGTTCCCACTGCTAAGGTTTGGCACAAGATCGGTCGTTCGAGCAGTCACCTAGGCAATGACTTTAGCATATATATGGGCACTCGCAATGCGATGTACCTTGTGTTCAAGCACGCTTCGCGGGTGGATTTCCTCTTTTTCCTCTTTTTCTTCTCGTTCGACTGGCTTCTCAGAAATACGGTAAGCTCTTTGTTATCAGGCAATTTCGGCATTATGATCGGCATGTACAGAGGGTTCCTGCACTTCTGGCCTATGCGGAAAAAAAGGATGAAATACATGAGCGGATGACCGAAATGAAATTTTTTAAAACCCATAGAACTCAGAATTCGGCATAAGAGGATCCCTCCCAGGGGAATTCGTGGATTATTTTAACGGAATAATAACAACCCTTATCCTAGGCATGCTTTCAGTGCTGATATTAATTCAGTTTTTGCCAAGGAAATCCAAAGGCAGAAACAAGATAATACAAAGGCTTCCCCTTCTCGTCTTTTCTGTCTATTATTTTCTTTACTGGGTTTGGGGCTCTATCTATTTCTTGAGTGATAAAAAGTACTTCATATTCAACGCAGCGGCAGACGCAGTGCCCTACGCCCTTCTCGTCGTAATACTAAGTTATATTTCTTTCGTCGTCGCCTTTTACCTTTTTAGACCGCAGAGAACTGCCGAGCCTGTCAGAACCGGTCTGCCACTTTCCTACAAGGCTGCAGTCATCACATGCTATGCACTCCTCTGGGTGCTTAGGTTATATCTTATGAAACTTGGGTTGTACCATAAATATGCGTTTGTGGAGAATCTCATTAATGTCAGCCTTCCGCCTCTGGTAAATATTTTTTATCAAATTATGTATTTTTCCCCCTTTCTATTCATTATGGTTTCCATTGTCTATTTCCGGACTATGCCCTGGTTGATCCCTATGCTTGAAATTATTAATTTTGTCTTTTTAGGCGGGAAGTCGGCCATCATCTTCGCTCTTGCTTTCGGTTTTCTTATATCGTTCATTTACGGAAGGTTTACGTTTAGGGATATGCTTCAGAAAAAAAAGCATATTATTACTGTTCTCCTCGTTATACCGCTGTTCTACGCGTCATTTTATATCACGCCCTATGTGTATAGCCGGAATCTTCTCATATCTAAGAATTATCTGTGGGAAATGATCAGAAACATACCGGATTTTATAAACTATGTCACGACTTCTGGTGAGTCGGAGGCAACAGACCAGCAGTATATGCACACGAGGCTGGCAGCCATAGATCCGCTGTCAGCGATTACCTACAGGATCAAATTCGAAGATCGGGAATTGCTCAAGGGCCAGTCACTCATTGATGCAGTGGAAGCCATAGTGCCCAGGGTCCTCTATCCAAATAAGCCGGAACGGTTTGGTTATAGTGGTGATATCGAAAAACAGGATGCTCTAAAGCATTACGACCTCCCCTACGGCACCGATGTTGATACCGTGAGTACGATAATTTTTTCGGGCTATGCCAATTTCGGACTCCTAGGGAGTCTGTCAGGCATGTTTCTGTTTGGAGCTTTTGTCGCCTTCTCATGGAAAATGATTTTGAATATGACGGCCAGCAAAAAGAGCTTTCTGCAGTTTAATGGTTTCCTGATAATGGTTTTCTTCCTGACGAGGGTACTGCTACTCGAACAGACATTAATACCCGCCGTTTTGCTCAATGTGAGAAATATTGCTTTCACATTGCTCGTGTTTATTATAGTCAGATTCTTCTATTACTTGTTGTTTATCGAATTTATGAGAAGAACGAATATAAGGAGCGAATCTCTTTGATGAGGCGATATCTTGTGCTCAGTTCGTATTTTTTCGCACAGCGTTGCGTGAAAAGTTTACGCCTTTATAAATGGAGCTATTATTTATAGATCGGCTGAATATTAAGCTATCGCTTTCAGGCATATGCTCAAAAAAACATTTGTGCTGATATATTGTCAGTATGGTAATGAAAGTTGAACTATGAGAATATTAGCTGATGCAATTGAGGGGAAAAGGAATCCTACTGGGATCGGAATGGTTGCAAAACAAGGACTATATCACATGACGCAATTAGACAAGAAAAATGAATATATCATTACGCCTGAACTTTATAACTCAAGAACAAGAATGAAGATGCCTCTAATCATAAACTTTTTAAAGCATGTGATTTGGAAACAAGTATATATCCCTTTAATGGCTTTTTTGAGGCGGGCCGATGTGATAATTTCATTTGCTCCTGAAGCGTATTTCTTGACCAGAAAACCAGTGATTATAATGGTTCATGACATGATTTTTTTAAAACTCCCCAAACCTTATACTGGTGCATGGGGCAAATATTGGCGAATCATTGTTCCGATATCTGTAAAAAAAGCATCTGCTGTTATCACAAATTCAGAAGCTACAAAAAGGGATGTAATGGATTTAACCGGGATTTCTCCTGAAAAGATAAGCGCATTACATTTGGGCATCAATCGTTATGAGAACAACTCTGAGACGAACAAATTCATTGATTTACATCCCTATCTTTTATTTATTGGAAATATTGAGCCAAGAAGAGGAATAGAAGACCTTATTAAGGCATTCAATGCGTTTCGAAAAGCTTACCCTTTTTATAGGCTCGTGATAGCCGGTCGTTTAAACAAATACGGTGAAAGTCTATCAAAAAAGGCAGATAAAAACATTATTTTTTTAGGTTTTATTGATGAAAAAGAATTGTCTTCACTTTATAGGAATGCCTCTGCCTACGTTTATCCTAGTCATTATGAGGGGTTTGGTCTTACTGTTTTGGAGGCTATGAATTATGGCTGTCCCGTAATTACCACAAATGTCTCTTCATTACCTGAGATCGTCGGCAATGCTGCGGTCATGGTGGAGCCTGGGGACCCAAATAAACTAAGAAATGCAATGGCCGAAGTAATTGAAAATGCAGAGTTAAGAAATGAATTAATCAGAAATGGCTATGAGAATTTGAAGAGATTTAGTTGGGAGAAATTTGCGAAAGGGTATATAAGAATTATAGAAAAAATGGTGGATTTGCATGAAAGTAGCAGTTAACGACAGATTCAGCAGTTTTAAAACCTGCGTAGAAGAAAAGATTGAAAATTTAGTTAATAAGACAACTCTTGCCCAAGCCGCTTCAATATTGATTAAGTGTAATTTGCTGCTAACAAACGACACTGCCTTTATGCATTTGGCAGCAGTGATTGGAACACCCACATTGTCTATTTTCGGGCCAACTGATCCAAGGAACCTTGCCCCACGGGGCCCAGAACACAGATCCATCAAATCATCCCTGCCTTGTTCTCCATGTTATGAAAGAAAAGGATATCTTAATTGCAAAAGCGAATGTATGGAAGAAATAACATGGGAAAGGGTTTATAACGAAGTAATAAATGCTTTACAAGAAAATATGAAAAGGAATATCAGGGAAAGAAATGCGTATTGTTGTTAATGGAAGATTTAGTAGAAGAAAAACTGGTGTTGGGAGAGTGATTGAAAATTTATTTATTAATTTACAACACATTGATAAAGATAACGAATATTTTATCTATGTTAATAAAGAATTTAAAGATTTTATAAAATTTTCTAATCTGAAATTTCACTTAATTTCAAACAAAATCCCGGCAGGTAACATGATATTAAACCATATCTGGACACAAACGGGATTCATTTATAGCACTTTTAAACATAAAGCAGATTTGGTTATTTTGCCTGGAATTACTCTTTATTTGTTTAAGATTGCTCAGACTATATACTTTCACCATGATTTAATTGAATATCATATTCCCAATCAAAAATGGTATAAGTTATTTTTTAGAAAGATGGTGTTTCCTATTACTTTAAAATTAGCTGATAGAATTGTTTCTGTATCAAAAAATACCGCTGAAGATATAAAGAAGATATTTGGAATTAGCGAGGAAAAAATTAGTGTTATATATAATGGTGTTAATGTAGATTTGTTTAGAAGACTACAGCGTGATGAGGCTAAACAGTATATAGCAGAAAAATATAATATATTAGATGATTTTATTTTGTATATTGGAACATTAACTCTTCCGCAGAAAAACTTACTCAGATTAGTTGATGCATATAATAGTCTGGTTAAGAGAGGGCGTCAAGAAAAGCTGGTAATGGTTGGAGAGAAGGGAAAAGATGCTTATTTAATTTTTAAAAGAGTGGAAGAATTAGATCTAACTGATAAAATAATATTTGCTGGTTATATCCCAGATGATGATTTGCCATTTTTTTATAACTCAGCAAGTGTTTTCTGCTTTCCTTCTATTTATGAAGGTTTTGGTCTACCTGTGTTGGAAGCAATGGCATGTGGATGTCCTGTTGTAACTTCAAATAGTTCATCTCTTCCTGAAGTAGCAGGTGACGCCGCATTGTTAGTCAATCCTGGAAATGCTGAAGAAATAGGAGAGGCGCTATATAGACTTATTGTAGATAAACAATTAAGAAATAACTGTATAAACAAAGGTCTTGAGCAAGTGAAAAAATTTTCGTGGTATGAATCTTCAAAAAAACTTTTTAACTTAATAAACTCCTTTAAAAGAAAGCCGGATAATGAAAATCTCATATATCGTTCTTAAAGGCATGCCAATAGGCGGTGGGATTGAGAAATACACCGAGGAGATAGGTTCAAGGCTTGTCAATAAGGGTCATGAAGTTCTCGTTTACACCATGAGGCATTACGGAGCTAAAGATGGTATGTATAGGGGGATGAAAGTTATTACAGTACCGACTTTAAAAAGCAGGAGTTTTGAAAAGATAGTTGCATCTTTTGTCGCAACATTAAGACACGTTAGTAAAGAAAGTTCTGATATTATCCATTTCCATGCTTTCGGTCCTGCAATGTTCTGTTTTATCCCAAGCCTCATAGGTAGAAAGGTTGTAGTTCAGGGGCACGGCCTTGAGTGGAAACGATCAAGATGGGGAGCTGGGGGAAGACTGTTTTTAAAACTTACAGAGGCCCCATCGGTAAAGTTACCCCACGTCCTTACTGTAGTTTCTAAAGTTCTGCAAAGATATATTAAGGAAAAATACGGGAGAGAAAGTATATATATACCAACAGGTGTTAATCCTCCACAATTAGAGGAACCTGCCTTGATAAAACAATATGGCCTTTATGCCAATAACTACATCCTTTATGCGGCAAGGCTTGTAAGAGAAAAAGGCGCACACCATTTAATAGAGGCTTATAAACGGTTGAAGACCGATTTAAAGATTGTTATAGCAGGTGATGCTGGACATGAAGATGCTTATAAAGCAGAACTGAAGCAGATGGTAGATGGCAATAAAAATATTATTTTTACAGGATTTGTCACGGGTAAATTGCTCCGTGAACTTTTCTCTAATTGTTGTATTTTTGTACTTCCCTCTGAGATTGAGGGGCTGTCGACAGCTCTTCTTGAAGCAATGAGCTATGGTAATTGTTGCCTTATCAGTGATATCTCAGAGAATCTCGAAGCTTTAAATAATCTTGGATATTCCTTTAGGAATAAAGATGTAGATGATCTAAGTAAAAAATTAGAATTTTTGATAAATAATTCAGAAGCTGTAGAACTAGTAAAAGAGCGCTCCAAAAAGTATGTTTTAGAGAATTATTCATGGGACAACATAGCGTCACAATTTGAAGATTTATATCAGAAGCTCGTGAATACTTAATATAGTTCCAAAGAAAAAATAATAAGGGTCTATAAATGAGTTCTATTCGTTTTGCGAGTATCATTGTCACATATAGATGTAATGCCAGATGCCAAATGTGTAACACATGGAAGTATCCGACAAAACAGGAGGAAGAAATCGATGTAACTGTTTATGAAAAACTTCCATTTATGAACACTATTAATGTGACAGGGGGAGAGCCTTTTTTAAGAGAGACCTTGGATGATATTATATGTGTTTTAAAGAAGAAGACAAAGAGATTGGTTATTAGCTCAAATGGATTCTTTACTGAGAAGATTTTAAATTTATTCGATAAACATAAAGACATCGGCATTAGGATCAGCATAGAAGGTCTTCCAAAGGCTAATGATGAAGTGAGAGGTATAAAAAATGGCTTTGACAGTGGTATCAGGACGCTTATAGAGCTTCAGCGCATGAGAATAAAAGATATCGGATTTGGCATTACCGTATCTGACCAAAATGCAAAGGACATGATTGAACTCTACTATCTTGCCAAAATGATGGGTGTTGAGTTTGCAACTGCTGCAATTCACAATTCGTTTTATTTCCATAAGCTTGATAATAGATTTGAACACCCAGAGGTAGCAATTAAAGAATTTAAAAAGCTGATAAATGAACTATTAAAATCAAAAAGAATAAAGGACTGGTATCGGGCTTATTTCGATTATGGTCTGATTAATTACATTAAAGGAAATCAGCGGCTTTTGCCCTGTGAAATGGGGCATGATTCTTTCTTTCTTGATCCCCATGCTGAAATATATCCCTGTAACGTAATGGAAGAAAGTATGGGAAACCTTAAGGAGAAGTCTTTTGAGGAGATATGGAATAGTAGTAATGCAGGGGAGATAAGAAAAAAAGTTAAAAGCTGCGAAAAAAATTGCTGGATGATCGGTTCTGTAAGCCAACAGATGAAGAAATATATATGGAAACCCAGCATATGGATAGTTATGCATAAATTCTTAAAAAGAGAAATTTGCACATAAGCTATCCTCAGAAAGATAGAACAACTCCTTTGTGTTCACTTAAGGTCAGTTAGGAATTCTGGCTTGCAAACATGCATTTAAAAATCCATGACTTTACCGCGTCTCTATCCCCTCCAACCTAAGCTTTCCGATTACAGCAAGAAGCTGCAGTTGTTTATCAATGTCCCCAGTAAGGAGCCTGATGTGGGATGCATCAGCAGGGAACTGTCCTAAGGTTGGGTCAACTGCCACCCATTCATTGAGATAAACCTCGGGCCAGGCGTGATAGTAAAAAAATCCATCCTTGTATGTGAGTCCTACGGCTATTCTTGCTGGAATTCCTGCTGCACGTGCAAGGGCTGTAAAGAGGGTTGCATGCTCGTTACAGTCACCTTCCTTTGTCCTTAGCACTTCAGTAGCCATTGGCAGACTTATTATCGGAGTTTTTTTAATATTCTTATATACCCATTCATAGATAAGCCTTGTCATCTTCAGCGTGTCTTTTTCATCGCGAGTAATGTCTTTTGCCAGTGAGACGATTGCCGGGTCTTTTGATTGGATGAACATGGTTTCTTTTAGATATTCATCTAAAGATTCCTCCTTCTCCCGTTTAAAATTCCCCTGTGCCCCCCTTTTCCAAAAGGGGGTGTGGGGGAATAGGGATTCTCTTTTTATTTCGAGGATATCTCCTTTAAGGGTCTGTCTTCCGCCATTAAGCTCAAGCCCTTTTAGATCAACACCGGAGAGCCTTATTTTAAGGTAGCCTACATCAGGGCATAGCTTGATATTAAAAGGTATTGCAACCTGTGCTATCAAATCCATCGGGGGTCTGCCAGGCTGGGTTGCATCCTCCTTGGTTTCTTTTACAAGTGTAAATCCCAGGGGGCTTTCCTCCCTTAGTACGTCACCATTGTCAGTAAGCCACATAAAGGTTTCAATGCCCTTAAATACACCCTTTACCTTATAGGCATCCCGCTTTTTGCCCAAAGACATGATGGGGTCTCTACCTATAACTTCTATTTCCATATACTCCTGGCTAAGGGTTGCAGGCTCGATGATTGGAATGCTTATCTTATCGCCTGTTTTCAGCCCCTTTCTCGGGATCTCTGGAAGGATGGAGAGACTTAGATAGGGAGGCTCTTTCAACGCTATTGTCTCTGTGGACGTCATTCCTCCTGCTTCTATTGTTACCAGAAGGTTCTTCCCCTTTACATTTCCTTTAATTTCCATAGGTATATCGGATTCTAACCTGAATAGGAAAGACAAAAGTCTGAAGTGGTTATCAACCCTGGCATCTGTGATAGTGTTAATATCCTTTTCTACCCCCATCACCTTGAGTCTTAATTTGAGGGTTTCGGAGACCTTATATCCATGGTTTAATTCTGCTATCTTGCTATAGGAATAACCGATCTTTTCACCTTTGAGATAGGCTCCCATCCAGTGTTCTTCATATAGCTTCTTGGGAAAAACAGCCCCATGGAGTGTGAGCTCAATATTCTCAGGAAAGTAGTGCCTTACGATTAGCATGGTCATAGTGATAAGCCAGAATGTAGTTATGATGATATATGGAATCTTTTTAAAGGAGATATTTAAATGTATCAAATTTAAGTCAGGAATAACAAGGGGGGCAGTTAACTGCCCCCCTTGACTTATTGAAGGAGCTTTCCGAAAGGATTCACAAAAAGGATAACGAGGGCAACAACAAGGGCGTAAATTGTGAGTGACTCAACCATCGCGAGACCAATAATAAGACATGTTGTGATCTTACCTGTTGCACCTGGATTCCTGGCTATTCCCTCACATGCCTTGCTTGTAGCAAGACCCTGACCGACGCCGCAACCCAAAGCACCAATCCCCACTCCGATACCAGCGGCGAGTGCAGCCATTGCATAGTAAAATATATTTGAACCCTTTCCGGCAGCTTCAGCCTCTGCAGCAAAACACAAAGGCGCTAATACCCATAATAGTAAGAGAGCAAGCGAAATCGCAACCACAGTCTTCTTCATAATGTCTCCCTCCTTTCAATATAATTTTTAATTAATGTGCCTCTTCAACAGCACCAGCAAGATAACAAATAGACAAAAGTGCAAAGACAAGTGCCTGTACAACACTTACAAGTACACCGAGCGCTAAGATTGAAGTCGGGATAATCCACGGGGCGAGAATTGCAAGAACGAGAAGTAATATATGTTTTGCTATCATATTGCCAAATAACCGGACAGTAAGGGTTAGCGGTCTTGCAAGATGGCCGATAAACTCTACAACAAACATCAGGATCATAAGTGGCAGTGCAAATATGGAACGGATAGGGCCAAGGAAGTGGTTTATGTATTTAATACCGTGGATCCTGATCCCATAATAATGGGTTGCTAAAAACACAGGTACTGCCATGGCAGCATTTGTATTTATATTGGCTGTCGGCGCAGTAAATCCTGGTATCAGGCCCATTAAATTACCAACCAGTATATATATGAATATTGTGCAGATAAAAGGAAACATGATTTCACCCCAGTGGTGGCCTATATTTTCATCTACTAAATTTAATATTGCCTCTGTTACCATCTCAACAAAATTCTGTGTGCCTTTAGGGACCAAGCGAATAGATTTTCTAATGACCAGGGCTACAATGATTAAAATTATAGATGCAAGAAAGGCATAGCTCACATTATGCGGTATTTTCTCAGGATTGATAATAGCATCCATTAAAAGAGTCTCATGTAAGGCTTCCATTAGATACCTCCTCGGGGGAAAAAAATCAGGGTTATATTACACAGGCCCTCCCTGAAAAGTCAAGAGTTTTTATCCACATCAATTTTAATTTCTTGCTTAACCCAAAAAGTGCAATTAATATAATGCAGATGTTGTAAAAAAATTTATTTTTCGATACCTTAGAACACATCAATCATAAACTAAATAGAAGGTAGGGCATAGTATTTGAGCGGTTTCTTTTGCCGATAGTCCAATAAAAAA
>CAZXCW010000010.1:0-31296 GCA_964639385.1 uncultured Nitrospiraceae bacterium | reverse complement strand
CATAGAAAAGAGATATTTTTTGCAGCTTCTGACCTATACTACTTTCTTCCTAAAAATTATTGATTTGAAAATCTTGTATAATGTAAAAAATTACTATTGAAAATAAGCATTTTCAAAATTATGAAGATTGATTGCTATTTATCTATGAGTTGTGGTTCTGACCCTATTTATTACTGTAATTCACAGCCCAAAGCGATACTATTCTCACTGCCTCAAGCATTTTTTGGTCACTATCCCCTTTGCTGAAAACTGTAATATTTTCCTCTCACAGTATTTAAAACAAAGGCTTCTTTTTGAGAATCATGATTTTCAACTTCATGGATACCAGTGGCTGCCTACAGCATTGCAAGGCTAAATCCTACAGATTGTGAGGCAATAACGTTGCTAATGATATCTCGTTCTCAATCTATCTCGTTCATCTTCCTGTAATCTTTCCCCTCTTATAATCAAATCGCAATCTTGAAATTCAGTTTACAATCTTCCACGAAAGGAGGTGAAAGATAGTAACAATCAGTAGGAAACTTTTCCACCTTCCAGAAAGGAGGTGACAAAAATGAAAAGAAAACTTATTATCATCGCTTTAGCACTCGGTATGATCAATGTTAGCGGATGGTCAGTGCTCTCGGCTTATGCCGCTCATCCAAAGTCACAGGCCAACCATTTACAAATTCGTACTCCTCATGTAACGATGCGGACCAATCATAAACCGATGTCGAAAGCTCATACTGTTCGGAAAACGAGTAATGGTAAAAAGGCAACAGAGAATGGATCAGCTTCTGAGAACGAGAATCTGCCAGGCGGAGGTCACGCAGACACAGATGGAGAAAATGTGGATCATCAATTTGAAGGGGTAGAATAAACCTTAAGAAGTCTGCGTGGGTGCTGTTGGAGGGGGGCACTCCCTCCACCCCCTCCAACAAAAGGTGTCATAGAATGCGATTATGATACAATCTTAAAATAAGGAAAATAGATATGATGATACGTGTAGAAAATCTGACCAAGAAATATAATGGCTATACGGCACTGGACGGATTGGATTTCACTGTTGAGGATGGCGACATCTTCGGTTTCCTCGGCCCGAATGGAGCAGGAAAGACAACCACCATCCGCATCCTAACCACTATGATAAAAGCTGATTCAGGAAATGTCCTGATCGATGGGTATGATGTTTTTACAGAGCCGTTAGCTGTAAAGAGGATTATCAATGCTCTTCCGGAATCCAGCGGCTACTATGAATGGATGACGGCACGAGAATACTTGAAATTTTTCTCCAATCTTTACGAAGAGAAAACATCTAAACAGGATATCTATAAACTCTTAGAGGTTGTGGGGCTCCATGGGAAGGAAGACCATCTTACCCGCAGCTATTCCCGCGGGATGAAGCAAAGACTTGGCATTGCACGGGCGCTTATCAATAAACCTAAACTCCTATTTCTCGATGAGCCTACAAATGGCCTTGACCCGAAAGGCAGGAGGGATATCCATGATCTGCTTATTGATCTTAATCAGAAGCATAGCACGACCATTTTTCTTTCCACTCACTTATTGGATGATGTGGAAAGGCTATGTAACAGGATAGCCATTATCAATTATGGGAAGATAGTCAGGGTCGTGGACCTCGAGAGTTTGAAAGGAAAAAGGACGATAGAGGATATCTTCTTCATGTCCACAAAGGAGGGAGCGCTATGAAAACTGCATATATAATGCAGAAGGAGATAAAGGAGAGCATCCTGACCCCGAAAGGCTTTTTGTGGTATATCCTTACATCTGTAATCCTGAGCATTTTGAGTTACCTATTCCTTACCAATAGCGAATTAAGCCTCCTTGACCAGGGACAGATGCTTTACATGATCATGAATTTTATCACCGCACTTGGTGTTCTTATAGGTCTTGTATTCGGTGCAGATTCTTTTGCCGGAGAAATAGAACGGGGTACGATTGAAGCGCTATTTTTAAGCCCGGCAGACAAGACGGAAATTGCCATGGGTAAACTCAGCGCAGCATTAACAAACTGGGGAATTATCTTTATGATTTCTCTGCCCTATCTCCTCGTCGTAGGTAAGGGTGGTCAAAACCTTCTAATCGGAATCGCCTATCTCGCCATCTTGGGCACGCTCCTCGTCACTACCTTTTCCGCTTTTTCCATGGGGCTTTCAGCAAGGATAAAGTCCATGAAAAATTCTCTGATCATTGCCTTTTTTATATTCCTGCTGGCAGGTTCGCCCATCTTTCTTTCAGCAGTCCAGAGAAAGACATGGTTCGGCAGGATCCTTGATTTAATAAATCCCTTTGCCGACGCCATTAATACCTTTGACAGTGTGGTCATAGATAGCCAGGGTTTAAGCTATCAAATAGGACGGGTTGCGATCATCTGTGGCTACACGTTCTTGTCTCTGTGGTTTTTGAAAAGAAGCGCTTCAAGACTCGAAATGTGAGGTGATATAATGAAAAAGTTACCATTAATCTTGTCAACGATTATTCTGGCAATACTATTGAATTATGCGTCCGTTTTTGGAGCAAGCCGTATTACTGTCTCCATTAATCCACCGTCTATTCAGGCTAATATGGGGGACAAAATAACATATGTTGGAACGATAACCAATAACTCGGACAATGTGGTTTACAATATAATCGCTTACATTTCACTGGCGAATGTCACTCAGGGGAAAGAGGCGCCTATGGACCTTGAGGATTGGAGCGCCAACAAAGCAATTAAGGTAGATGCTATCCCACCGCATGGAATATATGAGGGCAAATGGCCTATGCGCCTAATAGACTCCGGAAGTTATGTGGCATATGTAACGGTTGTAGACAAAAATGTTAACACCCCTATAAGTAGCGCTATGTCCCGTCTTGAGACAAAAAGGGTGCTTAGGCTCAACCCGAATAATGTGCTGCCGGTGGCTCTTGGAGAACCTATCCTGCTCGGTATTGTCATTATGTTTATCGGCTTTAGAAGAAGAAAGAGTATAAAGTAAATAAGCCATGCGCATATTGATAGTCGAAGATGAAAAGTCCTTAGCCGATATCATAAAGAAAGGCATTGAGGAAGAGGGGTATGCAGTTGATGTCGCATACAATGGCGAAGAAGGACTTTTCATAGCAGAAAATGAACCTTCGGATCTCATCATCCTTGATATTATGCTGCCTGTTATCGACGGAATAACTATCCTTAAAAAGATTCGCAAGGCAGGGATCAAAACCCCTGTTCTCATGCTCACAGCTAAAGATACAATAATGGATAAAGTATCGGGTCTGGACAGCGGCGCTGATGACTATCTGACAAAGCCTTTCGTCTTTGAAGAACTCCTTGCACGCATGCGGGCATTGATAAGACGAGATTCCGAGGTGAAGGCGTCCATTATCACGATTGGGGACCTTACTATTGACATAGCTACTCATGAGGTAAGAAGAGGTAGAAAGAATATTTCACTTTCTGCCAAAGAATATGCTCTGATTGAGTACATGGCACTTAATAAAAATAAGGTACTGAGCAGGACAGTTCTGACGGAACACCTTTATGACCAAGACTTCGACCTTGAAAGCAATGTTATTGATGTTTTCATCAACCGCATCAGAAATAAGATAGACAGAGATTTTAATATAAAGCTCATCCATACTGTCCGTGGTGCTGGGTACATGCTGAAGGGATAGCATGTTTTCTTCAATAAAAGCAAGAGTTATTGTATTTTACATAATTGTCCTGTTTATAACCCTATCAACGTTGGGAGTATTTCTTTATTTCAGCCTCAGTAAAATTGTTCATAATTCTATTGATTCAAGCCTTCTATCCAGGGCAGAGGCACTGGCAACACTTATTAATGAGGATAGTAATGAAATGGAATTTAACTTTTCTGACGAGGTCATGTGGGAATATAATACACCAAAACTAAGAAGCTTTTTCCAGATAAGGCGGATTAACGGGATTACCATAGAGAAATCAGCATCCTTGAAGGATTCTGAACTCCCATTTCGAGCAGGAGAAAACCAGACGAATTTCAAGACCATCCGTTTAAATGGGGTACCAACGAGGCTCATCAATTTTCATATCCTGAAAGATAGTGAAAAAGAAAGTGTAGCAAAAAGCAAGGGACATGAATTCATAATCCAGTGCGCAGAAGATATACAAAATCAATTAAACCTCCTGAAGAACTATAGGGTCGTCCTTTCTCTCTCCGTCCTTTCTGTCATGATTATCTCTGCATCAGGTGGCTTTTTAATCGCAAAAAAGGCACTCAATCCTGTAAAGAAAATCTCAAAAACTATAGACAGGATTTCGGAATCGAATCTTTCAGAAAGAATAAATGTAGAGGACACTCCCGAGGAATTAAGAATCCTAGCATCTTCCTTTAACTGTACCTTTGACAGTCTGGAGAGGTCATTCAATCGTCAGAGACAATTTGCTGCGGATGCCTCCCATGAACTCAGGACACCGTTGTCAGTGATCTTGAGCCAGAGTGAGATAATATTGAGGAAAAACAGGACTTCCCGGGAATATAAGAATGCCCTTGTAGCTATTAGAGAATCTGCAATAATGATGTCACAGATAGTCGGGAAGCTTCTTACTTTAGCCCGATTAAGCACAGATAAGGTCGGGCTTAAGATTGAAGATATTGACCTGAACAAAATCATTCGTGAGTCAACCAAACTACTGAGCCCTCTTGCTGAGCAAAGAGGAATCAACATAAATATATCTGCAGATGGACAATCGGTAATCTCTGGAGATAAGGCAGCATTATTGGAACTGTTTACCAATATTATAGACAACGCTATAAAATATAATGTTTTCGGAGGGAAAGTAGATATTTCTGTCAGAAAAGAAACAGGTTTTATTGTGACAGAAATAAGAGATACAGGAGTAGGCATACCTGAGAGTGATTTGGATAAGGTTTTTGACCGTTTTTATCGAGTAGACAAATCCCGTTCAAAAGAGAGTGGCGGTATCGGATTGGGTCTAAGCATATGCAATGAAATAGTGAAGCTGCATGGAGGTAGAATTGAGATAAAAAGCAAGTTAGACGAAGGAACCATAGTATATGTTTATCTGAAAGAAGAGAAAGATGCCACGGACATTTAAGATTTTCTTTACGATCTTTGTATTATTGTTTCTTTCATCTGTAAGTTACGTTTTGTACATGGAGGAGCAAGGGAATTTCCATCCGATCACATACGGTGAAGCATATAGGTCTGCTCAGCTCGACAGGGACGGATTGGAATACTACATAAAAATGTATCACATTAGGAGCATCATAAATTTACGTGGTGAGGATCCCGAGGCACCATGGTATAGAGAAGAAAAACAGGTCAGTCAAGAGTACAATGTAAAACACTACGATATTTCTCTATCAGCATCCCGTGAACCGGGTGAAGAAGGAATCCAGAAACTCATAGAGATTTTTCACAACGCACCTCATCCTGTATTGATACATTGCCTTGCTGGTGCCGACAGATCAGGGCTTGCAGCAGCAATGTGGAAGGTAGTTGTTGATAAAGAGCCGAAATCAGAAGCAGGAAAACAGCTGTCAATTTTATATGGGCATATCCCCATAGGCAAGACATCTGCCATGAATCGTTTTTTCGAGAACTGGAAACCGGAAATAAATTAAATTTGATTGATTCCGTTAACTTACAAAAAATGCAATTTATTTTTTGGGGAGTTTAAAGCGTCTGTAAAATAAGAAAATTGTTAGTAAAAGGGTAATTAACAAAATCGCCAGGTGCTCAACCCTTGTGATATCTTTTTTTATAATCTCTAAGCTGTTACCTCCGATATAACCTATTCCACCCCATAAAGCTATTGTGAGGAGTGAAGAAATGGCATCGGCAATCAAAAATTTTAAGGGAGGCATTCTCATAACACCTGACACAATCATGAGCTGTGCCCTGAGACCAACTAAATGTCTTCCAACAAGTATCAAAAGAATACCCCTTTTATCAAATTTATCTTCGAGTTTAGAAAGCCTTTCAGGTGAAATAACTTTATGGAACCTCTTATGAGTGACAATCTTACGGCCATATTTTTTCCCAACAGAATAAAGGAAGAAATCAACTATAAGAAGTCCTGAATAAACAACTATTAATGCAGGGAATGGTTCCACAACATTAGTTGAAATTAGAAACCCGCATAAGATAAGCGTTGCATCTTCAGGGAATGGAAATCCAATACCTCCCAAAACAAGGAGGATAAAAAGTCCTATATAGGGGAAGTGCTCTATAATTGCAGAAAAAGGCATCTCGTGTCTGTTGCGATGTAAATATTATTTCTCATTTGCATAGTGTTGATAAAAGATCCTCTTTCCAATTTCTGCCAATGCTATGTAAGAAATTAAGATAGTGGTGAGGGCAAGAAGAAAACCTTTTGGTATGGATTGAAAACCGAGGAGGGAAGAAAAAGGGAGATTAGGAATTGTAAGGGCTACAATGGCAATCAATAGGGTTGTAAATAAGAGATATTTACTCGGTTTGCTTTTCCAGAAAGGTTTTCTCGTCCTTATTATAAGGACCACGAAAGATGCTGAAAGCACAGACTCAACAAACCATCCTGTCCTGAAAAGTACTGGATGAGCATTTAGAATAAACAGGAGTACCCCGAATGTTATATAATCAAAAATTGAACTCATCAATCCGAAAAACACCATAAACCTTTTTATAAACTGGATATCCCATTTCCTTGGTTTTTCAACAAGCTCTACATCTACCTCATCGGTGGCTATTGTCATTTCTGGAAAATCCGTAAGAAAGTTTGTTAAGAGAATTTGCTTTGGGAGCATTGGAAGAAAGGGCAGAAAAAGAGACGCCCCTGCTACACTGAACATATTTCCAAAGTTTGCACTTGTCGCCATGAAGACATACTTTAAGGTATTCGCAAATGTCTTCCTTCCCTCAACTACGCCGTCCCTTAATGTTTTAAGTTCCTTATCAAGAAGGACAATGTCAGCAGCTTCCTTTGCTACATCAACAGCAGTATTCACGGATATTCCTACATCAGAGGTGTGAATCGCCGTGGCATCATTTATACCATCACCCATAAATCCTACAACATGACCGAGCTTTTTGAGGGCTAAAATAATCTTCTCCTTCTGATTAGGGTCTACCTCAGCAAAGATGTTATTATTTCCTACCGCATGGAGTATTGCTTCATCACTCATCCTGTCAAGCTCATCTCCTGTCAGGATGCCCTTTATAGGAAATCCCACACTTTCTGCTGTATATCTTGAGATAAACCTGTTGTCACCTGTAATGATTTTGAGTTCAACTCCGAGTTGACACAACTCTGATACCATCTGCTTTACATCACTCTTTGGTGGGTCGAGAAAAAGGAGAAATCCAAGAAGGGTCATCTCTGATTCATCGGTTTTGCTATATGTCTTTTTTCCCTCAATCTTTTTGTAAGCCAGGACCAGGATTCGAAGACCACTCTCACTCCATTTATGATAAAGCTTGTTGATATCATTCATATATGAGTCCATCTCATGTCTTTCACCTCCAATCTCTATATATCTGCATATCCCCAAAATGCTTTTTAGAGCGCCTTTTGATATGAGAATATTTTCATTGTCATGTTCTTTGACAATCACACTTAACCGCCTTCTTTGAAAGTCATAAGGTATTTCATCAACTTTACTGTAGCCAGATATTTCCTGTTTCTCAAAGCTCACAATGGCTTCATCCATGGGATTTTTCAGTCCTGTCTGAAAGAAGGCATTTAAATAGGCAAAGAAGAGAATTTTCCTGTCTTTGTTTTCTTTAAGGTTAAGACATTTATGAAGGTGGACCGTCCCTTCTGTCAAAGTGCCTGTTTTGTCCGTGCAAAAGATATCCATTGTACCAAAATTTTCGATAGATGACAGCCTCTTGACTATTACGCCTTTTTTTGACATGGCCTGTGAGCCCTTTGAAAGGTTAACACCTATAATTGCTGGGAGGAGCTGAGGGGTCAAACCAACAGCCAGAGCAAGGGAAAACATCAAGGTTTCTATAACAGGGTGATGGAAGTAGACATTTATGGCGAAGACTACGAGGACAAGAATAAGTGTTACTTCCATTAGAAGGTACCCGAAACGTCTCACGCCTCTTTCAAAGTCGGTTTCAGGAGCTTTGAGAGTAAGCCTGTCGGCGATCTTACCTATTTCTGTATGGCTGCCTGTCTTAACTGCTACTGCAGTTGCTACTCCACTTTGTACATTTGTACCCATAAAGACACAATTATTTCTCTGGGTAAGGGAATGTCCTTGAGAGGAAAATTTAGAATTTTTTTCTACAGGAAAGGTTTCGCCTGTCAATATAGCTTCGTTTACAAAGAAGTCCCTCGTCTCCATGAGAACGCAATCTGCAGGAATCATGCTTCCAGCAGAAAGAAAGACAATATCTCCAGGGACTATCTCATCTATAAAAACTTCTTTTTTCTTACCGTCTCTCAATGCGGTCACTCTTGTTTTTACTGTCTGAAGAAGCTTTTCCGCAGCATTTGTGGCACTGTATTCCTGGAGAAAACTCAAAAAACCGCTGAGGGTTATTATGGCAAGAATAATTGTTGTATTCGTAAAGTCTTTTACGATAGCAGATACAATACTGGCAAATATTAAAATAAGAATAATAGGGCTTTTGAATTGATTAAGAAACAGGGATAACCTGGTAAGCTTTTTCTTTTTTCTTAGAATGTTATGTCCAAATTCTGACAGCCGTGTCTCTACTTCTATCTCAGTGAGACCTGAAAGAGATGTCTCTAATCGTTGCAATAAATCCCCGGTTTCAGTCTCCCAGTATTTTTCTGGAATTTTCAATTAAATCTCCTGTATATCACAATATTAATCTCCTCCCGGTCTTATTCCTGATAATAAAAGATGTCAAATCAGATTTTCCAAAAATTACCTCTGGTTAAACTATATAAAATTATGAAAAGAAGTCAAACCTCGAACTGTATTCTCTATGAAGAACCATAACGAAATTTTTCGAGCGCAGGGGAACAACCTTTACCAAATAAAACGAAAAAGATTATTCACTTCCCTATGGATATTTTGCTATTATTAATTTAAGGAAGTACATGGATATTTCCTAGAAGAAATTGGGGAAAAGCAATAGTGAAAATGGCTGCTAAGGTAGCAAGAATCTGTGTTACATTGACCATCATAATTTCCTTTCAGTACTTTTTTTGGTCAGAAATCACAACAGCATATCCGGTTACAGCCGATAAGGTTATCGTTATTAAGAGTAAAAGGATTTTGCTGTTAATGAAGGAGGGAGAAATCATAAAGGTATATAGAGTTGCCCTTGGAAAACAACCTGAAGGCCCCAAGGTTCAATCAGGAGATAAAAAAACCCCGGAGGGTACTTACATTCTGGATTCAAGAGAAGCAAAAAGTAAGTTTCATTTATCAATCCATATTTCTTACCCGAACGAGTCCGATATAATGAAAGCCCGAAAAAGCGGCGTTTCTCCGGGCGGAGGAATCATGATACATGGCTTACCGAATGGATTAGGTGGACTTGGTAGATTGCACCGCTATTATGATTGGACGAATGGATGTATTGCAGTGACCAATGGAGAGATAGAAGAAATCTGGCAAATGGTCAAGGATGGAACACCTATTGAGATAAAACCCTGATTGTTATCTTCCCTTTCACCAGTAATTAATCAGGTCGAGCAGATTGAGAGCGCGTTGTTTATCGAGTTCTTTGAGAATAACATATTCCTCAATAGCATTATCCTTGTCGCCATTAAGAAAATAGACAAGTCCCATGGTAAAATGAGTCTCTGCATTTTTCGGGTCAAGCCCTATGACTTTTTTTAAATTGATTAGCGCTTTCGGGTAATCATCGAGAACGATATAAAGGGTGCCAAGCTTGTTGTAAATTGACACCTCGTCCTGTTTTACTTTTACAGCGTGGGTATATGCATTGACAGCATCAGAATAGATGCCCAGCTTATAATATGCTGAACCGAGATTGGCATAAGCCTCAAAATAATCGGGCTTAAGCCTGATTGCCTTTTTATATTCTTCTATTGCCTTTTGCAAACTATTTCTATCCTCCAATAATCGCCCGCGTAGAAAATATGTTTCAGGAGTTGCGGTAGCATCATCAGGTTTGCATAGTGTTATGGCGGATTTACCATGAAAGGAAAGACTGGCAGTATGGGTAGGTATCTGATGTGTTTTTGGAACGAGAACTGGATGATATATATTTATGTCAGATTCTGACGATAACATGAGTTTCCTTATTAGACGATTATACCGATTAAGCTGCCTTATAATGTTCTCTATAGATATTGCATCATATCTTTTTGGGGAAAAAGAAATGCTCATAGCGATGACCTCACCCTTATGATTGAATATCGGGCTGCCGCTGCCTGCTGAGGGAAGGGCAACATCGAGATAGATAGACCGCCCTTTTGTACGGATGCTTTTTAAACGGCCCTCTGCAGGTGCCGCCACTGATCCTGAAGAAGCATTTATGATAAAAATGCTCTCTTTATCCCGCAGGTTGTAACGGGAAGGAAGTTTTACTGCTGGCAGGTCTTCTGCATCTATTTTGATGAGGGCGCTGTTGTAAGCGCAGTTAGGAGAAATTAAATATTTAACCGGGAAGGTTACCTCATCTTCTATTTTAACTATGAGTGTGTTTTCTATTTCCTCAAGCCACTTTGAGATTACCTTGCAGCCTGTCGCAATAATTCCATCTGATTTAACAATAAAGCCACTTTCAGAGGAAATAATCTTTCCTTCTTTGTTTTTCACATAAACCGTTACCACTGTTTTTTTTTGCTTCAAGACGCTCGTAGGTATTTTTGCATCTGCGATTGAAGTAATGAATAGGATAAAACTGATATAAAGGTATGGCAGCTTCAGACTGCGCAAGAGGTAAAAAAAATTCATGATGCCATCCAGCCAAAGAATTGTCGAACCATAAAAAGTTTTCTTACAGGGCTACATAGTAAACATCATAATTTATTATACCACCATCCTGATTTACTCTTCGTGGTAAATTTGTTACGTTTGGCCCTTGTCAACAGGTTCCTAATTTTTTTTGTTGTATAATGGAAAAATTTAATGGAATTCTACAAAATAAGTCTGAATACGGAATATGAAATATAGCTTACAGGAGAAATTGGCGCTCTTTCAAAATCGTAAAAGATTAAAGATTTTATTCATTCTTATATCTATTGTCTTTTTGTTTTCTTCGGATCTATGTGCATATAGTAATATTGAAAAAAATATATCTCATGATAAGAAAGCCATTCTTCCGATCAGGGCTATAGATGTCGGGTCCTACTCGTATAACGAATCCAATTTGGTGATCGGTGCAATACAACTTTATTCGGTGAAAAAGGGGGAATCACTGATTGAGATCGCAAGGAAGTTCGGGATTGGATATAATGAAATTGTTGATGCAAATCCTTCCCTCGATCCCTTTGTTCCTGGAACAGGAACGCGCGTTATCTTGCATACTTCATGGATACTTCCAGATATGAGACAGCGTAAAGGGATAGTCATTAATCTTTCGGAACTGAGACTTTACTATTTTTCCAAACATAAAGACAAAAACTTTGTAAAGACGTTTCCTATCGGGATAGGCAGTGAAGGAAATAATACACCCATTGGGGAATTTAGGGTGGTAGAAAAGATTATAAATCCTCCCTGGTATGTGCCTGAATCCATCCGGAAGGAAGAACCTCAGCTCCCGGCTGTTGTTCCTCCCGGGCCTGAGAACCCTTTAGGGTCGCATGCATTAAGGCTCTCCTCTGAGACCATCCTTATCCATGGTACAAACCGACCATGGGGTGTTGGCAGAAGGGTTAGTCATGGTTGCATACGGCTGTACCCTGAGGACATCCCGAAATTGTTCAAACTTGTGAACATCGGTACAAAAGTTACCATAATCCGACAGCCGATAGAAGTTGGAACCAGAGATAACAGGATATTTATTGAGGCACATGCTGACGATTCAATGAAAGACATGAATTATTTTAATGAGGCGGTAATATTATTACAGAAAAAAGATTTCCTGAAACGCGTGAGTACCGATAAGCTCTATCGTGCGATTATAGAAAAATCGGGTATCCCAGTTGATATTACTCGTTGACCTAAGGGCCCGGGTTTTGCAATTTCCCGGGCCTATCAGGGGAAAAGCTATTTTTTCTGTTGTAATTCAAAAGCCTTAGATGACTTTGCAGCAGCATGCTCAGCCCTTTTTGCAGCAACTTCTGCTCTTTCAGCGGCATCCTCCGCTTTTTTAAGAGCTGTTTCTGCTTTGCCGCAACAGTCCTGTGCAGTCTTCAATGCTTCCTGTGCTAAGGATTTTGCCTCTTGCACGTCTTTCCTTATCTGTTCGACTGAGGATACACCACATTTTTTCTCAAGATCTGCTATCTTAGCTTCCATATTAGAAATCTTGCTCTCGATCTTATTGATTCTATTGGCAATAGGATCTATCTGTTCCTTAACATATTCCTTTGTCGCACAGCCTACCGAAAAGAGAAACAATACAGTGATTATTGAATACAGGACTTTTTTCATTCTTTCTCCTTTTTAAAAATTCAAGGTTAACCACACATATGTGTAGTAAATCGAGTTTTTAAAAACATTTTGGGGGAGAGACATCAGAAAAAAAGTAATAAGGCCTAAATTTGCAAGACACCGTTTATAATCCAGATTAATTTTCTTAACTTCGCTTTCAGTAATTCTGCAGTGGCCGCCACCTGTTTCCATTGCCCAAAAATCATGAGATCAAAATATCACGGAATACAAACTAAAACTATAGGTAAAAGTCCGATTTTTCTGTAGGATTATTAGCACACAACCTGTCGGTATTTATCCTACAGATTTAATTTCTGTTATACTATTTAGCCAACTATCAAAAATCAACATGATTTTTATCTCATAGTAATTCGTCTTCAGTTTTCTTTGCCTCTTTTTCGATGGTAAAGAAATCGACAATGTACAATAAAACCCCTATAGCAAACCCCCAAGCCGCTGTCCAGAATACGGCAAACCATAACTTCATAAAACCCTGTGTTGTTAGATAGTCGATTCCCATAATCCTTTGGAAATATGTTTGCACGACGCCAGCGATAGCAAGTGCAATGACCATGATAATCATAAAGAAGTTCATTGTCCAGAAAGCCTTCATACCAAGTCTCTGATTAAAAACTTTGATGCCTTTTATCTGCGGAAGTGCAAAATATATCATGGTAAGGTTCAGCATTGCATAAGCACCATAAAAGGCGAAATGTCCGTGTGATGCAGTAACCTGAGTTCCATGCGTCCATTGATTTATTTGAGGAAGTGTATGCGCAAATCCCCAGACACCGGCTCCAAAGAAGTGCATCACAGCACAGCCGACAGCCCAATAAAGTGCCAGTTTATTTTCAATCTTTATCTTTTTTTCCTTTACATTGCGAAGGGTGTCAATTACCATGAAGAGTATAGGTAGCGGTTCAAGGGCGCTGAAGATACCTCCTACTAATAACCAGTACCTTGGTGTCCCAATCCAATAGTAGTGGTGTCCTGTGCCAGCAATTCCGGTAAAGAGAACGAGGCCTACCTCTACGTAAAGCCATTTTTCAACTAATTCTCTTTCGACTCCTGTAAGCTTTAAGAGAACAAATGCCATAATAGAGCCTGCAACGAGTTCCCATGCCCCTTCTACCCATAGATGGATAACCCACCACCAGAAGTAATATTGTATTGTCAGGTTCTTCATGAAGAATATGCCAAATAGAAACAATAGAGCGAGCATGACAAGCCCACCCAAAAGAACTCCCTGTATAACTGTCCACTTCTTTGTCTTTATCATTGTCATGAAAATATTAAAGAGAAAAATCAGGGCAACAATGACAATACCTACCTTGAGGATTGTCGGCTGTTCGAGGAATGGCATTCCCCATGACCAGCCTGCGATATAGCCTGCAATTGCTGTAACCCCTATAGCTAAGAAGAGATAGAGCTGAAGGTTTGCAAGCAAGGGACTGTATATTTCTGTTTCTGCCTCTTCAGGAACTATATAGTATGTTCCCCCCATAAAACCGAAGAGGAGCCATACGACAAGAAGGTTCATGTGTATTGCCCTTACTATATTGAAAGGCAATATATTTAGTAACGGATCAAAATCCCACACATACTTTGCGCCGAGGATAAGGCCGAATATTATCTGAAGCCCGAAGAGGAGAGTTGCTACGACAAAATATTTATATGAAATTTTCTGGGATTCGTACTTCATTTTGTACTCCCTATCTCAGCCCTGAAAGGTAGTCAGCAAGGGCTTTTATGTCTTTACCCGGGAGTTTGGCGAAGCTCGGCATTATAGAATTCGGGTTATGCGATTTCGAATCCTTAATCTGTTCTTCAATCCACTGCCTATCCCTCCTGCTACCGACCTTTGTAAGATCAGGACCTATATGCCCCCCGATCCCTCCTATTGTGTGACATTCTCGGCATCCCAAAGACTTAAATAGTTCTTCCCCCTCCTTTGCCTGCTCGCTGAGAGTAGTAGTTGCAATTGCCACGGGTTTCGGAGGCCAATTATTTGTATCTATACTATTAACCCATGTTAGAAATGCAACAAGGTTACTTATCTCCTCATCTTTTAGATGGAGATTTGGCATCTTTCTCCCTACTGGCCATACTTTTTCAGGGTCTCTGAGAAATCTTTTAGTCCAGTCAGGGTCCTGAGAACTCATGACCTTGGTCAGGTCAGGTGCGTAGTAGCCTCCTATCCCCAGGATGGTATGACAGTCATTGCAATTGTATTTTTGCCATACCCATTTACCAGCAGCTACCTGTGCATTTAATTTATCTTCATGAGTTCTCTGCGGCAGCTGTAAGAGAGAATTATAGGTGAGTGCAAGGAAGATAACTGTTGAAGCCAGTGTACCCCATATAAATATCTTTTTTGCCTGAGTCTTTGTCATAACCCTTCCTCCATAGTTGGCAGAGAAAATCAGCCCTAAGGTTTCTGAGATTTTAATGCATTCTGATAAAAGTTCCTTGCATATTCCTTTGCCATTCTGCGGGAACTGAAGAGGGATGCCGTACTTTTGATCGCTTCCTTCATAACCTTGACCCAGTCATGAGGTGTGCCGTCGTCATCCACTTTATAATAGAGGGGGATTACCTCTTTCTCTAAAATACTATAGATAGCCTCTGCATCTTTATCATCATCTATACCGTCAAAAGCCCAGCCATTTTTACCATTAAACCCCTCTATCCACCAGCCATCGAGGATACTAAGGTGAGGGACACCGTTCAGTGATGCCTTCATACCGCTTGTACCACAGGCTTCCAGGGGAGGTAAAGGATTGTTGAGCCAGACATCAACTCCGTGGACCATATATTGTGCCAGCTGCTCGTCATAGTTTTCGACAAGGGCAATTCTTCCTCCCATTTCAGGGTCACGAGCAAAATTGAATATACGCTGGAGTATCCTTTTACCTTCGTCATCTGCTGGGTGGGCCTTGCCGGCAAATATTATCTGAAGAGGTTTCCAGCGATTATTCAGGAGATTTTTTAACCGATCCAGGTCATGAAAGATTAAATCTGCCCTTTTGTAGGTGGCAAAACGACGAGCGAATCCAATAGTTAGGGCAGTTGGATCAAGTAATGTACCACCGGCTATGACATTGATTGGATTCACAAGGTTTTCTACCCACTGCTGGCGTGCCTGCTCTCGTACGAAGTTAATCAGTTTTATCTTCACCCAGTTATGGGTTTGCCATAATTCCTTATCAGGAATAACATCTATCGCCTTCCAGATGGCTGGATTGTCGTGATCTGCCAGCCAATTGGGGCTAAGATACTTATTGAAGAGAAGCTCAATCTTTGGCTCAATCCATGTGGGAATATGTATTCCATTTGTTATCGCTTCAATAGGAACATCTTCTTCTTTCTTATCAGGCCAGAGTGCCTGCCACATGCGGCGGGCAACCTCACCATGCTTTTTACTTACCCCGTTGCGATAACTGGACATTTTCAGGGCAAAAGCGGTCATATTAAACCCGGCTGAAGGTTCTTTGGGGTTAATTCCTAACTGGAGAAAAGTCTCTCGTGTCAGCCCCAAGAGCGGATAGTAGTGGCCAAAATATTTATCCATCAGATTAAAAGGGAATACATCATGCCCTGCCGGGACAGGGGTATGAGTGGTAAAGACAGACGTGGCGCGTATATACCCCGCAGCATTTTCAAAACTCGTACCTTCCTCTACCCGCTCCCTGATCCGTTCCAATATGGCAAAAGCAGAATGTCCTTCATTAAGATGCAATACGGAATGCTTGATACCAAGGGTATTTAAAACCTCGCTGCCTCCGATACCGAGCACTATCTCCTGCCGTAATCGCTGTTCAATATCACCGATATACAGATGGTAAGCTATTGACCTGTTCCATGGATCGTTTATGTCAATATCTGTATCCACCAGGTATAGAGATATGCGGCCTATCGCTACTTTCCAAACTGCAACGTAGATTGGGGGATCGATAAAAGGGACCTTGATCACAAGCTGTTCACCTTTTTCATTGAGTACTCTTGTAATGGGAGCAGCATCCCTGTCGAGGGCTTCGTCAACATTTTCCTGCCAGCCATCTGCACGAATCTTCTGACGTAAATAACCTTCTGGATACATAAAGCCTACCGCTACCATAGGTACACACAGATCACTGCATTCCTTGAGATAATCTCCAGCTAAAAAGCCCAATCCACCTGCGTAAAAGGGCAGTGAATGGTGTAGCCCGTATTCCGCGGAAAAATAGGCGATCGGCAAACATTCAGGGTCAGCAATGTTTTCCGAAAACCAGCCTCCTTTTTCCGTTATCTCCTTTTGAAATCTTGAAAACACTGCACCATAGTGGTGTAAATATTCTGGATCCTTTGCAAAAGATTCCAGAAGTTCTCTGGGATGATCCTTTAACATCTTTATCGGATTGTGGCCACTCTCCTTCCACGCAACCCGGTCCAACATTTTAAAGAGCATCCTTGCTGCAGGATGCCAGCTCCACCAGAGATTGTATGCCAGCTCCACAAGTCCGGATATTCTATCTGGAATATTTATAGCCATAATTGTTTCTCTATCTATGAAATATTATGCCTGTGTGTTCAAATACCCTTCTGAGGCGAACTTTCAGAAAGTCAGTTATTACAAAAGCTACCAGTGCATATCCCCAGACAAACATAGCAAGTTTCCAGCCGATGGGGGCTACATACCAACCATAAACGGCAACAAGGGTAGCAAAGACCTTAGTTATTACGGCTGACCAGAAAAGTGGAGCACTGGGTCGAATAGACCAGAAAGGCCCGCGAGTACGGGTAAGGAAGATAGTTAGGTGTCCCGCAACAGCAAGTTTCAGGAATATAAATGACTGAATCATGTCTTTGTTCAGGTGCAAGAGTCTCTCCCCGATATAGAAGATTCCAAAGGAAGCTACAACGCCAATGAGCCCTAAGAAAGTGGCCATACTCAAAACTAATCGCATATTCCATTTTTCCGGCTCCTTAGAATAGCGTACATTATCATAGGCAATTGCCATAATAGGAGCATCATTAAAAAGAGCCAATAAAACGATCATGACAGCTGTAACTGGATAAAAATTGAAAACCAATATTGAAAGTGTGATGAAAAATAATACTCTGATTGTCTCAGTGATACGATAAATAGCATAACTATTCATACGCTGGAATATCTTGCGGCTTTCCTTGATGGCGTCAATGATCACTGAAAGTCCGGGTCTGGTAAGCACAATGTCTGCTGCTGATTTAGCTGCATCAGTAGCACCGGCAACTGCGATTCCGGCATCAGCCTTTTTGAGAGCAGGTGCATCATTAACACCATCACCTGTCATGCCTACTATATGCCCTTTTTTCTGAAGAAGCTCGACGATATGGTATTTATGCTCAGGAAAGACTTGTGCAAAGCCGTCTGCGTCCTCTACAACACGTTCTGCCTCCCTGTCAGGCTTATCGAGAAAGGAAGAGGCCGGCATAATATTCGTGCCAAGGTTTACCTGTTGTGCGATCTCTTTGGCAATGGCAGCATGGTCACCTGTGACCATTTTTACTCGTACATCCATACCCTGTGCTGTCTTTATAGTTTCTGCTGAATCTTCACGCGGTGGATCATAAAGACCAATAAATCCGATATACTGCCAGTTTTCCTTAGAATCCGTCTTGGCAATCCCGAGTGGCCTATACCCCTTTGTAGCAAGGGTATTAACTTGTTCATCAACTTTTGCAGCGATATTCTCTTTATTGGCTATAAGTGACAAAATGGCCTGAGGTGCTCCCTTGGCTACTTTAAAACGGTTGCCAACATTGCTCTCTACAGTTGCGATGGTGCGTTTTGAAACAGGGTCGAAGGGTGTGAATTGAACAGTTTTGTAACTACCGGATAATTGAGTAATTTCACTATTCTTTTTAGCAATAGCAAGTATCGCATCATCAATAGGATCCTGGTCCTCTTCCCGTGATGCTAAAATCGCAAAGAGGAGTACATCATTTTCTTTGAATGATTCGAAGGGATTTACGTCTCCAACGGTAATCTTATTTTGTGTAATGGTACCTGTCTTATCAGAGCATAAAACATCCATACCTGCCATTTCCTCAATGGCAACCAGTTTACTCACTATGGCTTCTTTTTTAGCGAGCGCCATTGCGCCCACTGCCATGGTGACCGAAAGCACAGCGGGAAGGGCTGCCGGTATTGCAGCTACAGTCAGGATTAAGGCAAACTGAAGGGTCTCAACTAAACTTTCATGCCTGAACATAGCAACGAGAAAGATAAGTACCACCAGTGCGAGGGCAAGGACAATCAGGTAGTCTCCAATTTTTATGACCGCCTTCTGGAAATGACTCTGTGTCTTGGCTTCTTCTACGAGCTTTGCTGTGCGGCCGAAAAAAGTAGTCATTCCTGTAGCAACCACAAGCCCGTTCATTTCTCCCTGGCGTGCTATTGAACCAGAATACGCAATATCAGAAACATGTTTTTCAACAGGCATAGACTCGCCGGTTAATGCGGATTCGTCCGTAAGCAAGTAATCACCATCAAATAATTTGATGTCCGCTGGAATAATTACCCCTAAACGAACCCTGACAACATCACCTGGAACAAGTTCTTTGGCATCAACTTCGATCCATTTACCATCGCGTAGTACTCGTGCCTTTGGTGCCAGTTTCTGTTTTAACAGTTCAATGGCGTTGTCAGCCTTGTGTTCCTGCCAGAATCCTACCACTGCATTTAACAGCAACAGCACAAAGATAATCCAGAAATCTTCCCAGTGGTGTACAATGGCAGATAAGATAGCTGCGACTTCAATCATCCAAGGTATTGGTCCCCAGAAGTAGCTTAATAATTTAAGAATGAGACTTTTCTTCTTTTCAGTGATTTCATTATAGCCATACTGTTGAAGTCGCTCTTTTGCTTCTGAAGAAGAAATGCCTTCTGTACTCGATGAAAGTTTCTGAAACAGTTCTTTTATGTCTGCTTTTTTTGCATCTTCAGTAGTTATTGAACTTTTATCCATACATGTACCACTTTCCTTCTTTTCTCATCACATCTCCCTTACTTTTATGCAACTGATGGTTATACTCATCTGGAAATGTAATCAGATAGCTCAAGCAAACGCCTTGAATATCCATATTCATTATCATACCAGACAAGCACTTTAACAACCCTGTTCATAATGACCCTTGTTGAAGATGCATCGACTATCCCAGAGTGTGTGTCCCCAATTATATCAGCAGAAACAATCTCATCTTCACTATAATCTAAAATTCCTTTAAGCTCTCCTTTGGCCGCCTTTTTAAAAGCCTCGTTGATGGTCTCAACAGAAACATCTTTTTTCAAATGTGCAACAATATCGGTTATAGCACCATCAGGGATGGGAGCCCTCACTGCTATTGCATCCATTCTGCCTTTGAGTTCAGGAATAACGAGAGCAGTAGCTTTTGCAGCCCCTGTTGAAGTTGGGATCAGTGACACTGAGGCAGCACGGCCCCTACGTCTTTTACGAGTGGCTTTATCTATCAATGCCTGACTGGCAGTATAGGCATGGACTGTTGTAACCATAAGATATTCAACCCCAAAGACGTCGTGAAGTACCTTGACTGCAGGGGCCAGCGAATTTGTTGTGCAGGAGGCATTCGAGATTACTTGGTGTTTTTGAGGGTCATATAACTTATCATTGACCCCCATTACAATGGTTAAATCAGCACTCTCTGAAGGAGCACTGATAATGACTTTAGATGCCCCGGCTTGTATATGTTTTGCCGCATCCTCCCGTCTTCTGAATAGACCTGTGCATTCAAGAACAATATCGACATCATGGGTTTTCCATGGAAGAGCTTCAGGATTCTTTTCACTGAGGATGGCTATGTTATGAGGGCCAAGCTTTATATAATCTGATCCAGTTTCGATTGGAAATGTAGCTCTTCCATGCACAGAATCGTAGTGAATTAAATAAGCAAGCTCATCGATTGGTGTCAGGTCATTGGCTGCAACAATTTTGACATTATCCGGTGGATTTATAAGGTAATTACGCAAGACCATGCGTCCAATACGTCCCAAACCATTAATAGCGATTTTTTTCATAATATGTCTCCTTTCTTTTTACCTATCCTACTGCTGTAGATTAATCCTTATTGATGTATCTGAATCATCAATAACTTTAAGGACTTCTTTCTTCTTTTCTTCCATTGTGTTTGAGTCATCTGCTTCTAGGTTCAGTCGCATAAGCGGTTCTGTGTTTGAGGCCCTGAGGTTAAACCACCAGGAATCGTACTCAACAGTTATGCCGTCCAGGTGGTCTTTTTTTGCATCCTTAAATCTGGCCTCCAGTGCTTTGAAAACAGCCTCTTTATCTTTAACCTTCAGATTAATTTCTCCTGTTGAATAGTATTTTTTGAGAGGTTGAATTAAATTAGAGAGGGGCTCACTTTTTAAAGACAAAAAATTAAGCATATGGATCATGGTCAATATGGCGTTGTCGGTAAATCCCATATCCCTATAATAGTAATGACCAGAAAGTTCACCAGCAAATAGGGCATTTATTTCTCTCATTTTGGTTTTGATAAAGGCATGGCCGACCCGCGAGCGCACGGCCTTCCCTTTTAAACGGGTAATTATCTCTGGGACAATGCGACTTGAACGCAGATCATATAAGACGGTTGCACCAGGGTCCTTTGTCAGAAAAAACTCGGCAATGAGCGCAGTCACCAGATCCTCTGGTACCCTTTCCCCTTTCTCATCTATAAAGCCACATCGGTCAGCATCCCCGTCAAAGGCTACCCCTACATCTGCTTTTTCTTTCAAAACCATAGCCTGAAGATCCTTGGTTGTGGATGGAATGAGGGGGTTCGCTATATGGTGGGGAAAACTCCCATCCGGTTCCATATACATAGGAATATATTTCCAGACAGGAATTTTATTTAGTAGTGGAGGCACTTCGAGCCCTGCCATCCCATTTCCTGCGTCAATTACAATTTTTAATGGTTTAGGATTGTGGACGAAGCTAATAATTTTATCAATATAAGTATCAAAAAAATTGATCGCCCGGTAAGAACCGCTCTGTGTTGAATTGTGTTTCACAGACATCATCTCGTTGACTAAAAGTTCAAGGGCGGGAAGTCCCGCCTCTCCGCTCAGCGGTATCGCCTCCGTGCGAGAAAGTTTAAAACCATTAATACCCCCTGGAAGATGTGATGCTGTGACCATGACCCCACCATCAAATTTTCCATCTATGATGGCGTAGTAGAGTCTCGGGGTAGTAGTCATTCCGATATCAGCGACAGAAGCTCCCGAAGAAACAGCCCCTTCGATAAATGCCTTTTCGAGATTCAGGGCGGAAAGTCGCATATCACGACCTACTACAATTTTCTTGGCGTTAAGTAAACTCACAAAGCATGCTCCGATTTTCCAGGACATTGTTTCATCCAGCTCATCGGGGTAGGAGCCTCTTATATCATACGCCTTAAAAATGCCTCCCATTACTTTTCCTTCTTTGGTTATTTTAACTTTGGTTATTTTAAAATTACTTTTTCTGTTATTCCTCGTGTTCTAATAATTGCCTGACTACGGATTCTTTAGCTTTTTGAATATCTTCTTTATTTCCTAAATAGTAATGGCTTATCGCCCGCAGATGATCATCTAATTCATAGATCAAAGGAATACCTGTTGGAATGTTGAGTTCAACGATATCTCCATCGGAGATATTATCAAGGTATTTAACGAGAGCACGAAGGCTGTTTCCATGAGCTGATATTAGAACTCTTTTATCTTGACTCAAACTTGGTGCGATTGTCTCATGCCAATATGGGAGAACACGCGTGAGAGTATCTTTAAGGGATTCTGTACTTGGCAGCTCTTCTTTTTTCAGATTTGCATACCGCGGATCGAATCTTGGATGCCGGGGATCTGTTTTATCCAAGGCAGGAGGAGGTACATCATAACCACGCCGCCAACTATGAACCTGTTCAAAGCCGTATTTCTCTGCCGTGGATTTTTTATTGAGACCTTGGAGTGCGCCATAATGTCGTTCATTTAACCGCCATGAAGAATAAACAGGAATCCACATAAGGTCCATTTCGTCAAGAACAATCCAGAGGGTTCTGATGGCACGTTTGAGATAGGAGGTATAGGCTACATCAAATGTATAATCCTCAGATTTCAATAATAAACCCGCTTGATGTGCCTCTTGTATACCCTTGTCTGAAAGATCAACATCAGTCCAGCCAGTAAACTTATTCTCCAGATTCCAGAGGCTCTGTCCGTGACGCAGTAAGACCAGCTTTCTCATGTTGATACTCATATCATCCCGAAAAATGCATTATTTGGGTTATTTCGAATGATAAATCTTTAAAGCTTCTTCTACACTGGTTCCTTCCACAGTAATGGCGTATATTGCATTGCACATAAGGATCGCTTCTTCCAGAGATTTTTGATGTATGTTTCTACCTGTAGCATTGCCTGAAGCCCCGCTGACATGAATCTGATCATGAAGTGTTCGGAGAAACAGCTCTACATCTTCACTGGCTCCACCTGCACAAACTACCTTGGTACGCCCAGCTGCTAAAATGGCTTCTTTAAGTATCTCTTTTGATTCATATCCTTCTTTTTTAGGATAATTTACTTTCACAAAGTCACTGCCAAGGCACGCAGCCACGCCTGTAGCGCCTGCAATCAGATGGGGGTCTCTTTCATCTTTTACGGCCTTCCCACGGGGATACATCCATAATACTGTTATCAGACCATGTTGATGTGCAGTGTAGACGAGCTGCGCTGCCTGGTGTAACATCTCCGCCTCATGTTCACTTCCCAGATAGATTGTATAACCTACTCCGAGAATCTTCAGTTTACTATTGTCGCGAAAATCCACGACTTGTTGAACATCGAACCATTGTTGACTGAACGGCTCTGCCTGAGAAGTCTTCACAAGATTGGTTTTAGAATTCAGTTTTACCAAATAGGATATATTCGGATAATCCATACTATACCTGGCAATTAAACCGAGCTGGGTTGCGAAAACACCTATCTTTGCCTGAGCAGCTATCTTAAATAGATGTTCGGGTTCATTGTCATCCGGATGAATTCCATCTCCGTAGAAGTCATCATTTAAATGCTCGACTTTCTGGTCACCTGCAAAAAGCATTAATCGCCCGCTTTCTTTAGTAATTCTTAAATAATTTTCAATATACTTTTCCCGAACTGTTCTCGGAACATCTAATGGGACGATGATATTATTTGCCTTGATTGCCATTGTGAGAACCTCCCCTGAAATTTAAATGACGTTTCAAAATTATCTCTTCACCTATCTTTTATATCTTTACATATAATGTAATGAAACATTATCACGAGATCCAAATAAATGGTATCAGCAAATTTTGTATTTTTTTGTAGGATTCTGACTGGTTATTGTGTAGGTTTTTATCTTACATTTCTCCAAGAATTAAAATAATAACATTTGACTTCCCCTTGACCCCTTTTCTAATCTTGTCAAACCTATTATGGTATGGCGGATTAAAGCAGACGCCAATCTTCTATCTGGCATCTCGGCCACAGTAATTTTCAAATCTATTTCCTTTCCTTTCTCAGTCACTCCTCTTCAATGTGTTTGTTACATTTGTGCAAGACTCTACAAAACCGGGTATGGATGAAGTGAATGGGAAAGAAAAGTGTTGGGTCGTCAAGTCACTGTGATTATTCTAAGTGAGTCTGTACCACCTAAATGCCCGGTATCCACGCCTTCGGTTAATATCACACTGTCCCTCCTTTTTACTAATCCAGAATCTTTTATGACTTTCATTATTTCATCATGCCAATTGTCAACTTTATTCTTCATTAAGAACGGGTAAACTCCGTAAGACAACACTAAGAATTCACGTGTGTTTTTATCGCTGCTAAAGGATAGAATCCAGCAATTAGGCTTAAATCGAGAGATACGCCGAGGGGTACTGCCAGTATGTGTAGGTGTCAAAATAAATCGTGCATTTAACGCACGTACACCGTCAAGCACATTTAGTGATATTACATCCTCAACAGTAACATTTTTATGGCTGGCATTGCGCTTGAAGTAATCCTCTAATTCTGTTGATAACCTGCCAGCTCTGAATTCGCGTTCAATAGCTGCCGCAATGCTCCCCATGATTTTAACTGCTTCCACAGGATATTTGCCAATGGCCGTTTCTTCGGAAAGCATCACAGCATCTGTTCCGTCCAAGATAGCATTTGCTATATCTGTTACTTCAGCCCGTGTTGGGCGAATGTTCTCTATCATGGATTCCAGCATTTGCGTGGCCGTAATTACTGGACGTCCCAGAAGATTCGCCTTGTAGATGAGTTTTTTCTGCACTGCAGGTATATCTTCCAAGGGGAGCTGCACCCCGAGATCTCCACGAGCTACCATTATCGCATCCGCTACAGACATAATTTGTTCGATATTCTTGACTGCCTCAGCCCTCTCGATCTTCGCCACCACATAGATGGATTTACCTTTTCTTCCTGCAAAATCCTTAACCTTTAGAATATCCTCCGCCTTTTCAACGAACGAAGCGCAAAAGATGTTCACTCCTTCCTTCAGTCCGAAATCAATAAAATCATAATCTTTGTCCTTCCCCGCGTCCCTAAATATTTTTGCATTAGGAAGATTAAGTCCTTTGTGAGATAATAATTGCCCGCCAATGATGACCTTACATCTCACTCTGTCAAGTGACACATCCTGAACCCTTAACTGTATAAACCCATCGTTAAGGTAAATTACGCTGCCCTTAGCTACGCTTTCTGGTAACCTCTTATAGTCAACGGGTATGAGTAAGGCAGAACCAGGAATATTCTTGGTGGTGAGGGTTATGCCATCGCCTCTTTTAAGCGCAAGCGGTTCTTTGTACAGTTTGCCAATGCGTATCTTTGGACCTGGAAGGTCAATCATAATACTGACCACACAATCTAACTGTCTGGCTACAGAGCGTATGCGCCGGATATTTTCTCTGTGATTCTCAAGATTGCCATGCGAAAAATTAAGCCGAGCAATACTCATACCACTCTTAATCAGTTTTTTAAGAACCGACTCTGGACGAGAAGCTGGCCCAATTGTACACACGATCTTTGTTTTATGACGAAGTAATTTCAACTTTGCACGTTCTTTCGAAAGCTTGGAGGAATTTTAATGTCCATATTAACTTCCAAGAAAATTTATGTTAGCTTTTTAAATCTTTTGGTTCTTCAGCTTTGCTGTGGAACATACCTTTATTCCTTAAACTGCCCACTTTTATGTGACACAAGAATTACTAAAGATCTTTCTGATAGCATATAACTGTTTTGGGTCACCGCAACTTCTTTTCCTGCCTCATGGATATCATCAGGTGCCTCTTTAGATGTATCAACTACCACATACCATACCCCCCCATGGGGGTCAGGAGGTATAGTAAAATGTTTCTCGGTTACATCGGAATTAAACAAAAGGCATATGTTTTTTCCCTTCCGGTCATCAGCAAAGATTATGCAGCCGAAGCTTCTACTAAAGCAACTCCAGCAAGGATTACCTCCATCATAATTGAACCACAAGATATCTTCCTGAGTGTAAAATTTCTCTTTCGTCAATACCTTGTGTTGTTTCCTGAAAGCGATCATCTCTCTGGTGAAATAATATACCTCCTGATTTTTTTTCAATAAGTGCCAATCATACCAGGAGATTTTGTTGTCCTGGCAATAAGCATTGTTATTCCCTTTTTGTGTTCGACGAAATTCATCCCCTCCAAACAGCATCGGGATACCCCGGGAGATCAACAGAGTTGCAAGCATATTCTTTATCTGACGTATCCTGATCTGCTCAATTCCCGGATCATCTGCCGGTCCCTCTATTCCGTAATTATAGCTGTAGTTGTCATTCGTTCCGTCTTCATTATTTTCAGCGTTTACTTCATTGTGCTTATGGTTGTAACTTACCAGGTCGTTGAGAGTAAAACCGTCGTGACATGTAATAAAGTTAATGCTGTTCAGAGGTTCCTTGGCTTCTTTCTGATATATGTCTGCACTGCCGCATATACGGCTGGCAAAAGTACCTATTTTGCCAGAGTCTCCACGCCAGAAGCACCTCACATCATCTCTATAACGCCCGTTCCATTCAGCCCACCTCTTTCCTGGAAAAGATCCCACCTGATAGGCACCGGCAGCATCCCATGCCTCAGCAATAAGCTTTGTATTTCTCAGGATGGGGTCCTCTGCGATCCGTTCCAGGATAGGTGGATTTTTCATAATTTCACCATTTTCATCTCTCCCCATAACAGATGCCAGATCGAAGCGAAACCCGTCAATGTGCATATCGACAACCCAATAGCGCAGGCAGTCTATAATAAAATCACGCATTATGGGATGGTTGCAGTTGAGTGTATTTCCACATCCGGAGTAATTTTTATAAAAACGATTGTTGGGTTCTAAGAGATAAAATATAGAATTGTCTATACCGCGGAAGCAAAACGTAGGACCAAGTTCATTCCCTTCAGCAGTATGGTTTAAAACAATATCCAGAAATACTTCTATGCCCGCTTTGTGAAGTTCCCGCACCATAGTTTTAAACTCTATGACCTGATCAGCTATGGTTTCACTGCTTGAGTATTTTCCATGTGGCGCAAAAAATAGTAAAGGATTATATCCCCAATAGTTTTTTAAACTTTCACCGGTAATAAGGTCTATACGACTGCCGTTATCTTCCATAAATTCCTGTACTGGCATCAATTCTACAGCAGTTATGCCCAGTTCCTTAAAGTAAGGTATTTTTTCTATAACTCCTTTGTAAGTTCCCGGATGCTGCACTTCCGATGATGGATGCATAGTTAATCCACGGATATGTGTTTCATAAATGATGGTTTCAGACCATTCATGGTCAGGCGATTTATCATTCTGCCAATCAAAATGGTCATTCAGCAAGACACATTTTGGTATATACCGTGTATCATCTTCTTCAGAGACTGAAAGGTCTTTGAGTGGAGATTGAGGGTCATAAGCCATTGCAGCTCGCATATTGATGTCAGCCTGCCTTGTAATAGCCCTGGCATAGGGATCAAGGATCAATTTGTGTCTGTTGAATCTGTGCCCATCCTCAGGCGAGAAATGGCCGTCTATTTTATATGCATAAAGCTGATTCTCTTTAATGTCATTTACCCAAACATGCCATATATCACCTGTTTTATTCTGAGAGGGATCGAGCTCTATCGTTTGAGAAGGGCGTTCGCAGTCCTCATCAAACAATAACAGCCAGACACGAGAAGCATGTCTGCTGAAAATAGCAAAATTAGCTCCACCTTTGTGCAGACGGGCACCGAGAGGAAGTGCATAACCTTTAGAAGTGATGATTGTGTAAATCAATTATGTCTCCTCATTCATACTCTAAAAGGTTTTTTCAGAATGCCACAGGCTCCGGTTCCTTTTTCACCAATAGAACTGAACAGGGCATCTTCCGAATAATCTCTTCGTTGCTTCGTCCAAAAAGGAAGTGCTCCAGATGACCTTCTTCATGGGCAAGCATGATGATAAGGTCTATATTCTCTTCTTTGACAACCTTCAAAATTTCTTCTGTAGGTCTGCCTTCCTTAATTAATTCTTTTACAGACAATCCCTTCTTTTTCTCTGAATCTATCATTGCATGCAATTCCTTTTTAGCGTCCTGTTGAATTCTCCTATATTCTTCTTCCAAGGATGGTATTGGCAAATTCCATCCACTAAGGTCAAACCCGAAAGGATGATGAATTACATGAATAACATAAAGTTCAGCCCCATATTTTTGGGATAGTGAAACTCCATAATGTACAGCTTTTCTGCAATACTTGGTCATCCTGCTCACGACTAGAATACGTTTTATATCTTTCATAAATCTACCTCCCCAATTGTGGTTTGTTTTACAGTTTCTTTTTCAACATATAGACCGTTTCTTTCCTTTAGTCAAATAACTTATTGCAAGGTTATTGCCTCATTGGATTGTTCTTTGTAATTAAACGTTTTCCTTTATATTCACTGAAAAGTTTGTATTTTCCCATCTGCCTGCTTCTATCCAGTAGAAGGTAACCCATACTACACTTCCAGCGGGTATAGAGGCTGTTGGCAGATCAACAACATATAGCCCCAATCCTGTATCTCGTGTATTTGCATCATGTATAGTACGCCAATCATCACTGCTCCAATGGACATTTGCGGATGCCAACAACTCAACTCGCAACGTTTTGCCTGCTACCATTGTACGGCACTTGTGATTGAATCGCCAAATGGCAATGGATGAATCTGTTCTTGTCTTTACATAGCGGTGTACTGTCTGAGGCGGCATATCAAAAACTTGCCCGTCGCGCATCGAGCGGATTAGTTTAATATATTCAGCATGAGCCCACACCAGGGGCATGGCTGACCCGGACGGCCTGCCGAAGAATAGTTCCATTTCAGGAATATCAGGAGCGTCCCATATCTGCTCGGGAATCATTCCTCCTTCGTTGGCAAATGCCTCTATCGTCTGGCTAAGCCGTTCCGCTTCAGCGCGATGGCCTGCCAGGAGTTCGTAATGGGCGCGCTCTCCCGTAAGCAATGGCCAGACCCTCCCGATGCCCGTGCCGTCAAAGGGCGAACCGTCCGCGTGTTCTCCGTAGCCGTCGTCATTGTACCGATGCCATGCAGGGCCGTGAGGTGTCTCCATCTTCAAAAGGGCGTCAATGACCTTCACGGTGTTCACGATGCGCGGGTCGTCTGGCGCACGCAGGCCGAATCGAACCAGAGCCAAGGCGTCAGGGCTCACAATATGAACAGCGGGTTCGGTGCTCTGGCCTACAGGCCGGTTTTTGATCGGTACGAACCCTGCTGCAGGGGAAGCGGCATCAGCTACTTCTGGCGGAGCAACGCGCACGTAGTAGCCGTTTACACCCACGCGCTTTGCCATCTCCGTGCCTGTTACGTAGACCCAGCGCTCTATGTTTGCGTTCCAGATGTCGGCGGTTTCCCGGAGGTAAGCGGATGCCTTTGGTTCATGATTCAGGTCAGCTAAATCAGCGGCTGCAAGTAGAGCGGAAATCTCAACTGCAAGTGTAAACGGAGAGTAACCGGGATCCTCCTCCCAACGGTCCTGTTGAGTAACAGGGCCATTACGGACCAAAAAACTCGCTGCCCGCCAAATCATTGGCCAAAGACGAGCTTGCTCTTCTTTATTGATGGCCATCTCTCGCCTGGCCAAGTCTACTAATAAAATTGGAAATGCAGTTTCGTCCATCTGGATACCTTTCCAGTACGGAGTCCCGTCTACCCACATATTCTGTGGCCAGTATCCATCGTGTTCCTGCGTAGACTGCAAGTAATGTAATATACGCAGAACATCTTTTTTTGCGCCAGCAGCCAACAAAGCACCAGCTGCTTCTACTAAATCACGAGTCCAGACAAGATGATAGCCTCCTATGTCATCATCGCCTTTGGAAAAACCCCAGGGAATAGAAAGACTGGCAATTAATCCACCAGATATATGCTTTGCCTCATGAGTACGCAATACACTTGCACTGATTCTATATATATTGTGCGGTCTTGGCATTTTATAGTCTAACTTTAATAGTTGCTGTTGCCATACGCTCCATTCATTGATGTAAAAAATTTTTGGTTTTTCAAAACCGCCTAACAAACTGGCCAATGCGCGATTTCCTGCCTCAGCAGCATTGCGACCGAACCCTAATGCAAGCAAAAATTTCCCTTTGGAGGCCAAGAGATCTACCTCACCAGTAATTGCCACATTCCCATTTTCTGCCCGCTCATATTCAGATGTAATCTGCTTATTACGCATAATATCTTGGAAACCGTCTGAATATCCCACAAAACCCACAGATTTTTTAAGCCAATTAACAGAAGTGGCCAAAGCTAAGGTATAGTCTTTGTATTCTGCGAAAAACATCGGGACCCCTTTATAATCGCTGAAACATGCAGTATTACTGGAACCATGATTGGCCAAATGCGGAGCCATAAACACATAAAGGTGAAATTTCGACAAACTTCCCTTTAAAGGCGTAAACCAAGTATTTTGAAGCACAACATCTCGTTCCGGATCAGTGATGATTTCTTTTTCAATCCGATAATAACCCTTTTTACAGGTGTTAACCAACTTATATGCAGGAACCCCCTCATTCATATAACTGACTTTGTGTTCAGTATCTTGTTTTTCATCTGAGAAAAAATTGACTCCGTCTGTAACAATCAGACCCATATCCTTGACACAAGCCTGGTCGAGTCGCGGATAATAAATCTCAGTAAAGATGCCATCATTGAGAGTAAACCATACCCGACTGGCAGGATTAAGTGATGTGCCCACGCCCGTTTTGCTGCTCGATGTCCAACATGGCACTGTGCCAGGCCACCCAGGAGGCTGATTAGTCTTTATATCCATACGTTCACCTCTTTTAAAAATCACTTGCCCATTAGGCGTGGATGTTTGCCAGAAAGCCCACCTGTATCATAACCAAAAAGCATACCTCCCAATGCGGAGATAGCAGCAACAATATAAACAAACCGACTGTGGTGAGATTGTTGATTTATAGTCTGTTTTTGTACCATAGTCTATAATTCTCCTGATAAGTCAAACTACCGAAAATAGCTTGTTCTAAATTCTTTCGGAACATCTAATGGTACTATGACATTATTTGCCTTGATTGCCATTATCAGAACCTCCCCTAAATTTTAAATGACGTTTCAAAATTATCTTTTCACCTATTCTATCTTTTATATCTTCACATATAAATATTTCCTATGTTTTCTGAAACATTATCACGAAATCCAGATAAATGGTATCAGCAAATTTTGTATTTTTTTGTA
>CAZXCW010000009.1:0-31549 GCA_964639385.1 uncultured Nitrospiraceae bacterium | reverse complement strand
TCAGAATGGTACACAACTTCTCGATGGAAAGATTACTTTTGGTGGAAGATTTCGATACAGGCAAGAGTACTTGTACGACTATTACACTACTGACCCTCAACAGAAACTGGTCGACGACCTTGCCCTTTTCCAAACAAGGCTATACATTGAGTATAAGCCGATACAGGAACTGCGATTTCATCTCACGTTCGAAGATGCAAGGGATTTGTCTCTGCCACATCCAGCTAAGGCCATTGTACCTTATGCCTATGATACTGCCTTAGATATTCAACAGGCATATGTCTCCTATGAACCTAAAGACCTACCATTTTCTGTATGGGCTGGAAGGAGAGAGGTGTCTTACCTCAAGCACAGGCTTATCGGTACGACCTTAGGGTGGGGGAACAAGGTCATTGCATACGATGGGTTCATGGCAACCCTAAAACATGACAATCTTAGCCTTGACCTTGGTTATCTAAACAGAGTTGCACCCCAGCTGAGCAGACACCCCTTCGAATCCGATTGGTTCAAATCTCCTTCAGATACCTTTGTTGCCTGGTTTACTGCAAAAGAGCTTTATCCGGATGGGAATATTGACGCATATGCTATCCTTGATAATCAAGAAAATGATGTAGACATTTATACATATGGTATCAGGGGCTATGGAAAGATTGGATCTTTAAACTATGATATAGACGGCAATATTCAACTTGGACATGCCCTCGTAGGTGGTACTCTTCAAGATAGGCTCGCATATGCTGCATATGTGGATGCCTGGTACGCCTTTAATACAGACTTAAAGCCAACACTGGGCGTTGAATATTTTATGGCTACTGGTGATCACAATCCAACAGAAGGGAAATATAAAACATTCGACCAGCTCTATGCTACTCCACACTATAGCTATGGTTACATGGACCTCTTCGGCTGGCAGAATATGCATGACGTCAATTTCAAAACATCTATTGTGCCTTTGAAGGATTTAAAGGTAGCTGCATCTTTCCATACATTCTGGCTCTTTGCCTCAGAAGATAATTGGTATAACGCTTATAAGCAAGTCCAGAGGGCTGGGAAAAAGGATGCAACAAGCAACTTTGTAGGAAACGAGGCGGACATTATCGCTTACTATAATTTCTGGAAATATTATACCCTGATAGGAACATATGGCCATTTCTTTGCAGGAAAATTTGTTGAGGAAACCGGACAGAGCAACGACGCTAACTTCGTTTCTATGGAATTCCGTTTTGAGTTCTAATATCTGTTGAAAGATGGTGAAGGAGTAAAAACTTAGGTTTTTCTTGATGTTTTAAGATATTCTAAAAAACTATTGTATAAAAAGGGGAGCGTTCTCTTTTTATGAGCGACGATATAGAATTTCCTTTTCATCTGGATGTCCGTTAGTTTTATCTCTTTAAGTGTTTTATGTCTTATTTCGTCTATTACAGAGAATCTTGATAATATCGAGAATCCCATCCCAGACTTTACAGCCTGTTTTATTGCATCGGTAGAACCAAAAATCCCCCCAATTTTAATATCACTAAGGGAGAGACCTTTGCCATCTAAAATCTTCTCCGTCTCTCTGCGTGTCCCTGAACCCTCTTCTCTTATGACCATGGGGAATTGAATAAGCTCTTTCAGTGTGATTGTATTATTATTTATCAAAAAAGGTGAGGATATGACGATCAGCTCATCCTCTATAAAAGGGATATAGTTTGTCTGTTCGTCGCCGATTTTTGCTCCTACAATGCCAAGAAGTAACTCATGCTTTGAAACCTTATCAACAATTTCCCTGGAATCAGATATGAGAATCTTAAAGGACACAGGTGGATATTTTTTCTGGAAGGCAGCCATGATAGACGGCAATAAATAAGTCCCTGGGATTGTACTGGCACCTATAATCAACTCCCCTTTAATTTCCTTTTTAGTTTGATTGATAACCTCCTTAAGGGTATTTGCTTTCTCTATAATTTCCAGTGCATGGCTGTATAAAACCTCTGCCTCTTTTGTAGGAATGATTGTTCTACCTAGTCTATCGAAGAGCTTGCAATCAAGCTCTTCTTCCAGCGTCTTGATATGGTCACTTATAGTTGGCTGTGTAAGGTAAAGTTCTTCAGACGCCTTTGAAAAGCTTCTGTTTTTATAAACAGAGGTAAATACCCTGAGTTGGTGTATATCCATAAAGGAATTTTAACATACTTTGAACCTATATTCCCGTCAAAAGGGTTCCAGGGGTTAAGGGTCAGAGGATTCAAGTGTTTAAAAATGCATTTCACTCGCCTTCTTAAATCCTTAGCCTTGTTGCAACTTTTTTGAAGATTAACCATAATTTTTAATCATGGAATGGCCGAAAGACATAAAAGGGGCGAAGATGATTCAAGAGATCTTAAGGGAGAAGGTAAGAATTACCCCCCTCGAAAAGAGCCCAGAATATATCGCAGCTACTGATGCAGCATTTTTCCATGATAAGGTCATTGGGGTAGCATGTCTTTATAAGTATCCAGATATAATTCTTCTTGAAGAGGTCTATGCTGTTACAAAAGTCTTGTTTCCTTACATACCAGGCCTATTATCTTTCAGAGAAGGTCCAGCAATCATTAAGGCCATTGATGATTTAAGGGTTAAACCCGATATAATACTCTTTGATGGTCAAGGAATCGCTCACCCAAAAGGATTAGGAATTGCATCGCATATTGGTGTACTTCTTGGCATACCGACAATCGGATGTGCTAAGTCAAGGCTAATTGGTGATTATAGGGAGCCCGGCCATAAAAAAGGGAATTGGTCTTTTTTAAGGTATAATGGGAAAATCGTGGGTATTGTTCTAAGAACCAGAGATGGCGTAAGACCCCTCTTCGTTTCACCGGGTAACAGAATTGATATTAAGAGCTCTGTCGAGATTGTCTTTTCTTGCACTCGAAAATATAGAATACCCGAACCCCTGAGGAGAGCAGATTTTATCTCGAAGAAAATAAAGGGGAAGTTGTCAGCAGGTTAGATGCAGAGCGGCTACTGCTTTTTTATTTTGGGGGAGTTTGTTGAAAAGTTCAACTGCCTTCTCTGTGCGTGCAATATTTATTTCAATACCTTTTGATTTGAGATATGATATTGTCTCCTCAGGAACAACCATAGCACCCGAATGACCCGTGCCAACGATGAGGAGTTCAGGCTTCACATTGATAATATCTTTAAGGTCCTCGGTATGGAGAGAATGACCTTCTTTCCTCCACCACGAAGAATCCACCCTCTCAGGAAATATAATTACATCAGAGGTGTAGGTCTTTCCATCAATAATAATTCTACCGAAGGAATAATGTTCGATCTTCATGCTTTTCTCACTTCATACTTTCATTATTCACAAACTTTATATAGTTCATTATTTCGTGTTCAAAGTTGTCACTCAGGATCTTCTTACCCACATTCTCATGGATTTCATCGAAACTCCAGAACTTAACCTCGTCAATTTCATCTGAATTGAAAAATACTCTGCCTTCTTCATAGAGACAAAAAAAGGTGTAGACAAGCTCAGTCTCATAAGAATTTGTATGAATGTAAGTATAGAGGTATCTGGGTTTGCCATCTATAATGCCAAGCTCTTCTTTCATTTCTCGTTTCGCCGCGCTAAGAGTATCTTCTCCTATGTTGAGATGTCCGCCTACAGATGTGTCCCATTTTCCGGGTGCGACGTCCTTGCTCATAGAGCGTTTCTGGAGCAGTAGCTCCCCTTTGGTATTGAATACAAGAACATGAACAACTCGATGGATAAGGGAAGGGTTACCATGGATATGGGATCTCGGTAAGACACCAATAATCTCGCCTTTGTGATCTGTTACCTCTAAAAGCTCTTCATTATCATTCATAGAGCTCTTTCTCCTGATCCACCTAAATATAATGCCTTTACTAAAATTGTAAAAGATTTATAGCCCCCTGTAAAGATTTCCAAACATTTTTATTTACATTTTACAGGATATTATTTTATCTTGAGTCTAAAGGGAGCTAGTAATTAGTAATATGTTAAAGATTCTTCTCGGACTAAAAAATCCTACTGAAGCTATTATGTCATTACTGAAAGAGCATACTGTAGATATGCTCAGCGACAATGAGTCTCTCTTAGAGGCAGTAGCAAAAAATAATTATGAACTTGTCTTGCTTGAAGGAGAAATGGGAGCCCTGCAGACTATTAAAGCTCTTGATCCACGTATAGAGGTAATCTTCTTTGGCGATAGTAAAACAGATGCAATTGAAGCAATAAGACAAGGAGCATCTGCATATTTTTCATTCCCTCTTGAGATTAAAAGACTCAAGGAAATTATTGACAGTATCAGTGATTTGTTCAAGGTGAAAAAAGAAAGTGCAGAGTTAGAAAGACTGCTGAGTGCAAAATACACATTTCTAACAGGAGTTGTAGGGAAAAGCCCAAAGATGTTGGATATATTTTCTTTAATAAGACGTATAGCCCCTTACTTCAAGACTGTCACAATAATTGGAGAGACAGGAACAGGCAAGGAAATTATAGGTAGGGCCCTCCATACATTAAGTCCAGCTACAAAAAATCCTTTTATTGTTTGTAACTGTGCTGGACTTATGGAGTCCCTCGTAGAGTCAGAGCTTTTCGGACATGTAAAGGGTGCCTTCACAGGTGCTATATCAGACAAGATAGGTCTTTTCGATGCCGCAGGAGAGGGTACTATATTTTTAGATGAGATAGGAGAACTTCCTCTGTCGATGCAGCCACGCCTTCTCAGGGTATTACAGAGTGGTGAATTCAGGCGACTTGGGAGTAATGAGCTATTAAAAGCAAAATGCAAGGTTATGGCTGCAACAAATAAGGATTTATCTCAAGAAGTGAAAAATGGAAGGTTCAGGGAAGACCTTTATTATAGGCTTACACCCTTAACAATCTCTATGCCTCCTCTGCGTGAAAGAAAGGATGAAATTCCTCTTCTCTGCCGCTTTTTTATTGAAAAGTTTGATACAAGAACAGGGAAAAAGATTCATGGCATTTCAAGACCTGCCCAGGCTGCTCTCCTCTCTTATGATTGGCCTGGTAATGTGAGAGAATTAGAAAATACAATCGAACAGGCAATGGTCATAACTACTGAGACATTCATACGGTTCGATGACCTACCGCTATATATGCGAGGAACAACAACCCAAGGACTCCCAGAAATTATAACCCTTGATGCAGTTATAAAAAAACATATTGAAGAGGTCCTCAAAAAATCCAACGGTAACAAAAGCAGGGCATCAAGGATATTAGGGATAAGCAGGAGATCCCTCTTAAGGAGAATTGAGAAACATTCCATTACATAACCTGTCCATTAAGCTTAATTCCGAAATCAATCTTCAATCTAAAGGGAGGCGGATATGAAAATACATGAGGTAATGGTCAAGAAATTAGAAATGATAGAGGCGAATGCTTTTGTATATGATGTCATAGAAAAAATGGTTGACAAAAGGATAAGGTCTATACTGGTAAAGCCAAAAGATGAAAAGGATGTTTACGGAGTTGTAACAGTAAGAGACATCGTTTTCAAAATCCTCGGAAAGAATCTTGACCCAAACAAAGTAAGAATTGAAGAAATTGCCTCAAAGCCCGTCATCTGCATTGACAAAGATATGGATATTGACCATGTTATCAACCTAATGAATAAGTTCAATATTGCCAGAGTTTTTATATATGAGGGGAAAGAAATCATCGGAGTTGCCTCTCTATTAGATATCCTTGCGGCTTCCTTGATAGAAAAGACGAGAGGAGGTCATATTGCTTGAAAGGAAAGATAAAGGAAGAATAAAATAAATAGTTCCTCATGAATTATTCCAAGATTCTCAGAGAATTTAGAAAGAAAAAGATTCTTGTTGTAGGGGATTTAATACTCGACCGCTATATATGGGGCAAAGTTAATAGAATATCTCCAGAAGCCCCTGTCCCTATTGTTGAGGTCACAAATGAGGACTTCCTTCTCGGAGGGGCTTCAAATGTAGCAAACAACATTATTGCACTCGGAGGCAGTGCAACGATCGTAGGAGTAGCAGGAAATAACAGGGCCGGAGATGTCTTAATGAATCTACTTGATGAAAAGGGTATACAATCCCAGGGTGTTTATCGATGTTCAAGAAAAACAATTGTGAAGACAAGGGTAATTGCCCATAATCAGCAGGTAGTGAGGTTTGATAGAGAGGATAAAGATAGATTAGATGGAAAGGTTCTCAGGAGGCTTTTAGAGTACCTACATGAGACAATATCTAATCATGATGCAGTGATCATATCAGATTATAAAAAGGGAGTCATTTCCTCTGAACTCATTAGAGAAGTGCTTAAAAATTCGAGGCCTTCTCATATCTTCGTATCCGTTGACCCGAAGGTGGGCCACTTTCATCTTTATAAAAATGTTTCCCTTATTACTCCTAACATTTTAGAGGCTTCTATTGCATCAGGGATAGAAATCAAGGATGAGAAATCTCTTATAAATGCTGGGAGGACACTTCTGAAAAACCTATCATGTAACGCAGTGCTTATTACACGGGGTGAAGATGGTATGAGTCTTTTTGTAAAAGAAAAAATAATACATATCCCTACTACCACAAGAGACGTATATGATGTAACAGGTGCAGGAGATACAGTAATAGCAGCTTTCACTCTTGCCCATGCAGCGGGTGCAGGTATGGAAAGGGCTGCTGTTATCGCAAATCACGCAGCAGGGATAGTTGTTGGTAAGGTCGGTACGGCAGTGGCAACACTTGACCAATTACGTAAGTCCTTAAGAGTAAATCGATAAATTTGAGATTCGTTATGCGTAAGGCATAAAGGAATTTTCTTCTAACTAATAACACCTTACTCATAGCGCGGCCTACATTCACAATATGTCAAAAGCAATAGCATTATTTTCAGGTGGGCTGGACAGCACACTCGCAATCCTGGCAATACTCAAGCAGGGTATTAAGGTTACTGCGCTAAAATTCCTTACGCCCTTCGAGCCTGAAAGAAATTCTCACTCCCAAGATTTATTTTATTCTGTGGAGAAGTTTGGGTTCGAGGTCAAACTCTGCGATATAACAGATAAATTTTTAGAGATAGTAAAGAATCCTAAATTCGGCTATGGTAAGAATATGAATCCATGTATAGATTGCAGAATTTTCATGTTTAAAGAGGCAAAAAAATTTATGGAGATAGAAAGGGCAGATTTTATCTTAGCAGGAGAGGTGCTCGGCCAGAGACCGATGAGCCAGAGAAAAGATATACTCTATCTTATTGATAAGGAAGCAGGAGTTACAGATTATGTATTAAGGCCACTCAGCGCAAAACTATTGAAGGTTACAGCCCCCGAGGCCAAAGGAATCGTAAACAGGGATATGCTTTATGACTTTTGGGGTCGTTCGAGAAAGCCACAGATGGCCCTTGCTAAAGAATTTGGTCTTACAGATTACCCTGCTCCTGCAGGAGGGTGTCTTCTAACAGAGCCTAATTATTCACACAGGCTCAAAGAACTGCTTACTTATAAACAACACCCAAGTCTCGATGACCTGAAACTCTTGAAGATAGGAAGGCATTTCAGATTCTCTCCATCGTGCAAGATTATTGTTGGGAGAAATAAAGCTGAGAATGAGAGAATATGTTCCCTCTCAGCTAAGGGTTGCCTTTTGAAGGTTGAGGGATACGGAAGTCCTATAACATTGGTAGCAGGTGAGACTACCGAAGAGGCATTAAAGGTTGCCGCCTCGATCTGTGCAAGGTACTCAGATGCAAAGAATCTTCGCGAGGTGGAGGTTAGTGTGCTTAAAAATGATTTTAAATATTTGATAAAAGTACAACCTGCAAAAGATGACCTTTTGAGAGAATATAGAGTGGAACTTAAGAAACCCTTGGGTCAACAAATGATCAATACAAAATAACTAACTTTAATTGTATAAAGGTACACTCTATTTCGTTAATTGCTGGCGGATGCTCTTTAAAAGATCTGTTGCTAACCCAGTTCCGAACATGCTGGGTTCTTTACTTCTATTCTCAGCCAATTTCTCCTCATACGAATGTGGGAAAAACTCTTTTTCAAATTCCTTCATTGAGCAATATATTTCCCTATCTCGCCTCTTTTTATTTCCCATTTTCTGCCTCCCCATAATAATTTGCAAAAAATTGAGGGTTTAACTCTGGTTTAAAATAATGTTTTCTTTTTATCCAGATAAATCCATCTCCTTTTGAAATAACCGCAACATCAATTGGCCCTCCAACAGTTTCCGCCTCCATAGATATTTTTCGTTTAAACGACGTCAAGTTCACAAGTGATTCGGCCATAGCAGCAAGTTCATCTTTAGGAAGCATGGCAACGACTTTTATAACAGGTTCTACAAAGTTTTTCCTTCGATAATCTTCTAATCTTTTCTTATAAAGTTTGAATTCCTTATTACTTATTTCCTTTAATTTCTCCTTTAAACTTTTTTTCTCATTATCATCTATCTTGTCAATCTTATCAATAATGATGTGAGGATATTCATTAAATATATGAGATAAGAAGTTTTCTATTGCTATTTCATAGCTGGGTTCAACGCCTTCCATAAATGTTGCAACCATTTCACTCTGCGCAAACGGAACAATAGTAGCATTATTATCAAAAGTAATTTTAGCATGTTTGTCTTCTCGATATTTCAAAAAATTATTTGCAATTCCATCAAGCAAAAAAGATTGCAGAGATGGAAATACGTCCTTTTGTCCAAAACCAGCAATTACTATTCCTGAAACACCAGAATGAACGACTGGAAATTTCGCGAATAGACTTGCAGCAATGTCTGTGAGTTTATTGGAAAGAATTTTAGTTATGGGAAGATTTTCAAACACTTCTTTTTTAGCTTTATCAACAATAGCTTTATACTTATCTTTTAAACTCGGGATATATTTTGGAGGGATGGAAGAAAGCATCGCTGCCTTCTTCCATGTCTCATAATGTTTTTTAATAATCTCAGATATTATTCCATTAATCTCTCGCTTAGCAATCTTTTTCTTATTACTTATTGTAGCTTCTACTTTTTGCTCAATATCTCTTCGAATATAAAAAAAGTAACTATAAATATTACTTCTAAGATATTTATCTTGTTCTGATTCCGGGAATAATTGATTTTCCTTGCGCAAAAAATCTATGAAATCATCAGCATATGTTTTCAAGGTATCAAATTTCTTTTTGCTTAATTTATTCCTATAGATTTTAATTACTGTTTCCCATGGTACTTCCATAAATTTAGCACTGCCATATATCATGATGCCGACAGGATGATACTTAGATAAAGTGAAGATCTTATTTGCTGATGTGAAGATTTTCTGACCTTTCTCTTCACGCAAAGTAACAGCGCTATCTGCTGCAAGCGCAAGTGCCTCTTTATTCATTATTGCAATTTCTGCTGTCATGGCCTTGTCATCACCTACACTTAACTTATTATACCAACGATATAACGCATTTGAAACCTAAAACTCATTAAACGGCCCGTAACCTTCCACACTATAGAGTCTTTCCACTGCCCAATGGCCAGCGAGTTCGATAATATTGAGGCAATCATCTGCGGTTGTGATGAGCTTTAATTGTTTAGGTGGTCGCAGATATTCTGGTGCAGACCCTTGTTTATCAGCAAGATTCTGGCAGAAACTTGCAAACTCTTTCGATGGTTGTGCCTTTCGGAAAATTAACTCCTTTGCTGCAATTGCTTTCTTAGAAAGTGTTTCAAGCTCGGTGGATTGGGATTTTGTGGGAACAATAATTGGCATTTGACGAACATCGTTGATTTGAACCATCCAAGTATGAGCTACAAATTTTTTGAGGATAAAACTAAAGATATCTGAATTGAAAATTGACAAAAGAACTTCAGCAGTGAAAATACCTGTTAAGGGCGTTAACCTCATTGCGTTTACATCGAAGATACACTCATTTTGAAATCTGGCTTTTACAGCGGTATGGTTTGCTCCTCTTGTCCATGTAATACCTTTTTGGAAAAAGAATTCATGTCCTTGCCAACGAGCTTCTGGGGCAGTTTGAAGGTATTCACAATTGCTCTTTGACCAATTGATAAACAGTGGTTCGTCATCAATCCATTTATTTCCTTCAGGGTCGCCCTTCCTAAAAGGCACCCATGGTTGAGCGTCTTCGAATCCTTCATAGATTATTTTTTGTCTTGCAGCTTTAGCCCAGCTCCGCGGATTTACCGTATCTGAAATTTTGACAACTTGATAAATTTCTCCTTTCTTTAAGCCAAGTCCTCTATATTGGTCGAATCGCTCCTTTAAAGGTTCAACTACGGATTCGAAATCACCATCGTTTGCCTCCAAAAGCTCTCTAAATATAGGCCCTATCTGCGTATGTTTATTCCATTTACCTATTAGTTCTTTTCTCCTCTCGAGAATCTTATGTGCCTGTTCTGTACTTTCAAGATAACCAAGAAAACGGCCGTTGTTAGCAGTTGCCAACCCCTGTCCACCCTCAGCAATCAATCCCACAAGAGTTACATCACCTGGGTTAAGAGTTTCATGGTATCCGAGAATTTCATTTTTGTGTTGTGCAAACTTTTTCGATGTCTCTATTTTGTCCCACCATTTATTTACCAATTGGTTCACAGGCTCCATGAATCGGTTATACAGGCGGATAATTCCATCTGTTGGTTCAAAGAAAGACTTTTTCAGTGCTTTTTTATAAGGTTCAATACTTGTCTTATGGAGTCTCAAACATCCTTGTCTTGCATGGTAGACTGGATACTTTTTGCCATTACATTTAAAATCTTCTTTCCCTCTTTCAAATTCAGGCATTCCCTTTATGAGATTTATAATCTCAGTTTCTGGTTTACTTGTCTTTGTATCATATCTTGCCTGTATAAAAACAATTTCATCGTCTTCTTTTGTCTGAGTTTTCTCTGCAACAAAAATAGCTGCATCAACAGTAGCTTTGAAAGGGTCACACTGGCCGAGATGAGTAAGGCGATAATTGTGGAATAGCTCTCTTAGTCTTTGCTTTGTGCTAAGGGTAAAAAATGTGTCAGAGATTATAAAGCCAAACATACCACCTTGTTTGAGAAGGCTAAATCCCTGAAAAACAAAATGGACGTAGAGATCGTCAACAAAATTAAAGAGATATTCAAGTCCTTTCCTATAGGCAAAGCCGCTTGAACTCTGTGTTGATATATACGGAGGATTACCAAGAAAAGCATCAAATCCTGGGTTATTCTTTTGAGAACCATCCTTTTCGAAAAAAACATCTGGGAACTCAATCTCCCAATGAAATGGTTCGATCTCCTTCATAATCCCTTTGAGAGGTCCCTCCAATTTTATCCATTCTTCTTTAGACTCTTTAGATTTCTGCTTTGTAGCTGAGATTAGATGACTTGCCAGCTTATGGTAAAGGGGGTCATCAAGCTTCAGACCTGCCAGTGTAGCCGTCCATAAGTCACCAATAGTCTTAAATGGCTGAAGTCGATTTATAACTTCCTTTTGCCATAGGGTTTCCTTCTTTTTAATTACATCTAAATTGGTACTAGCCTCTCCCTCTATGACCTCAATACTCTTAATTGCATTTGCTACCGCATTTGATAAGTCAGGGCCAAATGAAAGATGCATCTGGGGTATTTGTCTTTTTGCGGGTAAAATGACCATATCATCAAGCTTTGCACCAATCAAAGAATTACCAATTCTCAGATGGTGGTCAAGAAAGTTTAACGGTTCATTTGAAGCTATACATGTTAGCCATAATGATAGCTTCGTAAGCTCAACTGCAAGAGGATTGGAATCAACTCCGTAAACACATGCTTCAACAACTCTCCTTCTCCAGTATGAAATTTCTGCCTGCTCTTGAGAAAGACCCGGCGATACGGACGCTACCTGAAATTTCGTTGTTGGGTGCTCAACAATCCTGTCTGCAAGCCACTCTGTAGCCCTTACAAGAAAATGACCGCTCCCCATAGCAGGGTCTAAAATATTCATTTTCAAAACAGCATCTGCAAAGGAATTGTTTTTACGGTTTGCTTCTAATGATTCTTTAACTTCTTCAGTTTCATTAATTTTCTTTATCAATGGTAATAAGGCTTCTTCTACAAGATATCGGACAATAAAATCAGGTGTATAAAAGGTTCCTGTAGACTGGCGTCTTTTATACTCATCGCTCAACGACAACCGGCCTCCATCAAATACTAAACTGCCACCTAAAAGACCTTCGTATATGTCACCAAGCTGCCTCACTTCAAGGTCTGCATAATCAATAGTCCCTAAATCAAGCTCTTGCTGACCTTTTCTTTGGGATGGGCCGCTGCTTAAAATAAGGTCTTTTAAAACATTAGATAGTGATTTTTCTCCAATTCGCCATTTTTCTAACTTTGGATAACGTCGATGGTCAAATAGTCCACCATTATACTGAGGGACATTACACGCCCTATTTCTGGATGGCTGATCACCATTTATCAAATGAAAAAGTGCTAATAACTGTTCATATAACTCAGTAAATTCATCAGATTGAAAGTAGCTACCTTGCTTAAGTCTGGGAATAAGCCTCTGCAAAGAATATCGTTCTCTATAATTCTTATTAGAGCCTGCCCCAGATAAACGAACAGGCAATAGCCCTCTGCTTTCTGCATATAAGACAAAAAGTAAACGATAAAGGAATATAAGGCAGTTATCGTATAACTCAGGAAGGTCAGCCTCAGTTATATTATTTTCTTGATAAGACCAGAAGCCCTCTGCAAGGTCCTCTAAGACTGTAAAAGCCCTTTTCCTTAAATTTTCTTCAAGAGCAGTCTGATACTGAATCGCCTCACTTCTTATGTCATCTAATTTGCATATGCCATCAGCTGCTATAAATGCTTCAGGCCGAAAGAGTGTGATGAAAACCTTGAAATCTTCATAAGTACAAAAATAATTCTGCCCTGCAAGCCTGAACTCAAAATATGCACTTGGTCGGGAATCACGATTATATAGTCTCCATACTCCTCCGTTGGTAAGTACTGCCCATTTAAAAAAAGGATTCCCAAATTGGTCAGTTGCATCGCTTAAATAGTCTCGAATCTGCTGATGCGGGAACCTTCCAGGTGTCTCTTTTTTGGAAACTGCATCGAGGGGATGATTTACCTTTTTAGCCTCTAAAAGACAAACAGCTGCTCTATATTGTTCGGTTGGTCCAGAATTAAAAACTTTTTCTTTTATCTCTTCATTCTGAAACAGCAAGTAATCTGGAACCTGACGATGCAGCGATGCGGGTAATTTTCTAAAAGGCAGGAATGAGAAACCAAATTTTTCAAACACTTTTTCAAGGAATTCCCTTTTTGTGATTTCTTCATCGGCCTTCGCTAACCCTAAATATTTCTTTTTCCACAACCCAGAAAGGTAACCATAGAGAGGTCTTGCAAATTCATCAGTAGGCCAGAGTGGGAACTCTTTCAATCTTGAGCGGATAAAATGTTCAGAAAATATCCCGTTTGTTTCCCAGGCAGGGGTAAAGTCAGGAAGGAGGGAAAGATTTTCTATGCTGTGCCTTTTCCCCGGCATTAACTAATTATACAATTATTCAATGAATAAGGGATTCCTTTTGTTGATTACAATCTAACAGGCACTCCTTTAACTTTCAGATATTCTTTTGCTTCTCTGATTGTATATTCCCTGTAATGGAATATGGATGCTGCAAGGACAGCATCTGCCTTTCCATATGCGATAGCTTCGTACAAGTGTTCGAGATTTCCAGCTCCACCCGAAGCAATAACGGGAATAGAGACAGCTTCTGATATTGCACGAGTTAATTCAATATCATATCCGTCTTTTGTACCATCCTTATCCATACTGGTAAGCATAATTTCACCTGCTCCGAGTTCTTCCATCTTCTTTGACCACTTGACAGCATCTATTAGCTTCATCTTTCTGCCACCATGAGTTGAGATTGCCCATGTCAATTGAGGAACTGTCGGAAGTTTCAGGCAAACATCTTTTAGCTCTTCTTTATCGAACCACTTTTCCCCGGTAGCATCAGACAAACTACCATATACTCTTTTTGCATCTATTGCAACCACTATGCACTGAGTCCCAAACTTCTCAGCTGCCCTGCTTATAAAATAAGGATCCTTTACAGCAGCTGTGTTAATTGATACCTTATCGCACCCTGCTTTAAGAAGATCCCTAATATCACCAAGTGTTCTAATGCCTCCTCCAACGGTAAGAGGCATAAATACCTCTTCGGCAGTTTTCATAACAACATTTAAGATTATTTTTCTCTTTTCATGAGAAGCAGTAATATCAAGAAATATAAGCTCATCGGCTCCTTGCTCATCATAGAACTTTGCATTCTCGACAGGGTCACCAGCATCCCTTAAATTGACAAAGCTTACACCTTTTACTACTCGCCCATCTTTTACATCGAGACAGGGAATTATTCTTTTAGCAAGCACTTATCCTCCAACATTAGAGATAGAGCCAAAAATGCAGTAAAACTAACAGGTTAGACAGGGAAGGCTGGTGAAGAATTTTTATACGACACCTTAAAGCAAAACCTTTTGAGGCGTAAACGAATAAACCCTTGACTTGTAAAGCGCTTGCGATTGCCATATTAATATCTGTCGATTATAAAAATTCTGAGACGGTCTTCCCTGTCTATTTTGTTCTTCGAACTTTCATTTGTTACCTTAGTTACCTTGAACTACCTGAATTGCTTCTTTAAGGTCAAGAGTCCCTGAATAAATTGCCTTACCAGTTATTACTCCCCAGAGGTTCCTTACTCTCATAAGATTTTTAATGTCCTCAATGCCCGAGACCCCCCCAGCAGCAATTACAGGTATGTTTACGTTTTCAACTACATTTCTTATAGCATCGACATTCGGACCTGAAAGTGTGCCATCTCTTGCTATGTCCGTATATACAATACCTGCGGCACCTTCAACCTCTAATCGCTTTGCAAATTCTATCGCATTGACAGATGTGACATCCTCCCAACCTTTTATCGCTACCATGCCTTCCTTTGCATCAATACCGATTAAAATTCTCCCTGGATATTTACTACAGGAGGATTCTGCAAATTTAGGATCTTCTATGACTGCTGTTCCGATAATAACCCTCTCAATGCCTGCAGAAAATAATTTTGTGATACTTTCCATGTTTCTTATGCCCCCGCCAACCTGAAGACCAATCTTTACTGACTGTCTGATTTTTATTATGGCAGCAAGATTCTCCTGATTACCTGTAAATGCGCCATCAAGGTCAACAATATGGAGCAGTTCTACCCCATAGGATTCCCAACGTTTAGCAGTACCAACAGGATCATTTGAATAAGTTGTTACTGCGTCTTTTTTACCCTGGAAAAGTCTGACGCACTTACCATCCTTCAAATCTATTGCAGGAATAATAATCATGCATTAATATAACATACAAAAAGGGCATATCCCTGCATGAGGAAATCATTGATACCGATATCAGTAGTGATGGTAACAAAAGATGAAGAGAAAAATATTGAAGACGCCATAAAGAGCGTAAAGGATTTTTCTGAAATAATAATAATTGATTCTCACAGCTCTGACCGAACTGTTGATATATGTAAGAGATATACAGAAAAAGTATTTCAGGAAGAATGGAAAGGCTATGCAAGGCAGAAACAGAAAGGCATCGACTTGGCATCCTTGCTATGGGTTTTAATACTGGATGCCGATGAGAGATTAACGCCTGAACTTAAATCGGAGATTGCTAATTCTTTGCATGACAACAGAAATAGTGGTTTCTATATACCGAGAAAAAACTTTTTCCTTGGGAAATGGATAAGACATGGTGGCTGGTGGCCAGATTACACCCTAAGACTCTTTAGAAAAGACAAGGCATATATTGAAGAGCGTGAAGTGCATGAAAAGGTAGTTGTTAAAGGTAAAGCAGGGTACCTTAAAAATTCAATGGAACACCATACTTCAAGAACCCTTTCTGATTTCTTAAGGAAATTAGAAGATTACTCAACTCTCTCAGCAAAAGAGATAAACAGAAAAGGCCTAAAGCCTAATATGTTTTCCCTTACAATGCGACCTCTACTCACGTTCTCAAAAATGTTTTTCCTCAGATTGGGGTTCTTAGACGGAAAACACGGGTTGATACTGTCAGTTCTCTATAGTTATTATACTTTCTTAAAATATGCGAAAGCATGGGTAAATGATAAAACGAAAGGGAGATTGATATGCACATAGGGGTAATTGGAATGGGCTACGTGGGCCTTGTAACAGCGGCTTGTTTTGCAGAATTTGGTGTCTCCGTTACATGCATTGATAAGGATAAGAAAAAGCTAAGACCTTTGAAAGAAGGTCATATTCCTTTCTATGAGCCCGGTCTTGAAGAACTTGTACTTCGGAACATCAAAGAAGGAAGGCTTACTTTCAGTATAGATATCGCGGATGTTGTCAGATCTTCTTTAGTGATATTCATAGCTGTTGGCACTCCTCCAAGAGGAGATGGTTCAGCAGACTTAAAGTATGTTGAAGAAGTTGCCCGGGAAATAGCCTCAAATCTGGATGGGTATAAGGTCATAGTCACAAAGAGTACTGTGCCAGTAGGAACAGGCGACAGGATAAGGAAGATAGTCTCAAAGAACCTAAAGGAAAGGGTTGATTTTGATATAGCTTCAAACCCTGAATTTCTCAGAGAGGGGTCTGCAATAGAGGATTTTATGCGACCAAATAGAGTTGTGATTGGTGCAAATAGTCAACAGGCTGTTGCTATAATGAAAGACCTTTATAAACCACTTTACCTTATAGAAACGCCCTTTGTAATCACAAATATTAAGACCGCTGAGCTTATTAAGTATGCCTCTAATTCTTTCCTTGCAGCAAAGATCTCATTTATTAATGAGATTGCAACCCTCTGTGAAAAGGTTGGCGCTGATGTCCACATGGTTGCAAAAGGCATGGGTCTCGACCAGAGAATTGGCCCAAAATTTCTTCACCCAGGTCCTGGCTATGGTGGCTCCTGCCTTCCAAAAGACACTAAGGCACTTTTGAAGATTGCCGAAGAGCATGGTGTTGAGCTTGGCATTGTAAATGCTGCGGTAACGGCAAATGAGAGGCAGGTGGAATCAGTGATCAGAAAGATAAGTGAAGCGATAGGTCCGGTTAAAGGTAAAACAATCGCAATTCTCGGCCTTTCTTTCAAGCCGAATACAGACGATATCCGGGAGGCACCTTCTCTCAATATAATAAGAAAACTTATTCAGGAGAAGGCAAGGATTAAGGCTTATGACCCTGTTTCAATGAAGAATGCAAATAGCATCTTACCCGAAATAACATACTGTAAAGATCCTTATGAAGCTGTAAAAGATGCCAATGCACTCGTTATTGTTACTGAATGGAATCAGTTCAGAAATCTCGAACTCGACAGACTAAAGAGGCTCCTTAAAGAACCCTATTTCTTTGATTTAAGAAATATATATGAGCCCCAGAGACTCAAAGAAAAAGGCTTCAAATATTTCTGTGTAGGCAGATCTTAGAATAATGTTACAATAATAAATGAATGAAAGTAGTTTGCCAGAACAGAAAAGCATACCATGACTACCATATTGAAGAGACTATAGAGGCTGGCATTTCTCTTTTAGGGACAGAAATAAAATCCCTTAGAGGGGGAAAGGCAAATATAAAGGACAGTTATGTAATTGTCAAGAATAATGAGGTTTTTCTTCTCAACTGCCATATCAGCCCTTATAGCCATGGAAACATTATGAATCATGACCCTTTAAGAACGAGGAAACTGCTTTTGCACAGAAAAGAGATAAATAGATTGAAGGGAAAGATAGCTATAAAAGGATTTACCCTTATTCCTCTAAAAATATATTTTAAGAATTCTTTCGCAAAGCTCGAGATAGCCCTTGCAAAGGGCAAAAGGCTCTTTGAAAAAAGGGAAACTATAAAGGAGAGAGAGGCAAGGAGAGAAATAGAGAGGGGGCGAAAGGGCTCGACGGGGGCTATGAGGCTCAGACAGCATGCCGTGGTTCCGTCACCACGTAAAAAGGCGGAGACAAACACAAACGCCAACAACGAACTGGCACTCGCTGCTTAATTAGCGCAGCAACACTACCTCGAAATTGTCTGTGTTTTGAGGATAGTGTCGGATAGCAGACTGGCCTTAAGGTTTTTCTCCTGACCTTGAGGTAAGACAAAAGGGGATAGGATGATGAAGAGCCCGCCTGCTGGCGTTTCATTATCCGAGATTAAAAAGCAGAATAAGCATGTAGAAACCTGAGTTAGCATGCTTTCGGACGCGGGTTCAATTCCCGCCGCCTCCACCATAAGTTTTCTTTATTTATCGATGGCTTATCCCATCTCACCCTTTTTGTTTTGGAGTAGTTTTGCGTTCCTATTATTGCCGCTTGGCTTACGAAAAAATAAAAGAATCGTTCTTTACTGGAAGCACGCCAAATAAGATATATTAACCCAAATAATGCAGACATTGTTCAAAAATTTATTTAACTCGATAAATTATTGGGAATATCTTTATTGGTTATATCCATGAAAATATTCCAATAACCATCAGTTAAAGGTACACTAAGGTATCGAAAAATAAATTTTTTCACAACATCTGCATTATATTAATTGCACTTTTGGGTTAAACAACCCTTTAAATACCATGATGACTTAGGCAAAATAGGGAGAATTATGGAAGGGGGAGCATCATGAATAGTAAAAAACAAAGAATTGCCATAATGAGCTTAGTTTTGGCTGTATTGTACTTACTTGTACTTACAGATGTTGGGATAGCGTCTGATACTGAATCCAACCGTGTATCACTTAAAGGTATTAAAGGGGTTCGTGTGAGTATTGAAAGATTGGAGCATGAGGTCAAAGAAGTTGGGCTAACGGAAGATATGATACTTACAGACGTTGAGCTACGACTCCGTAAGGCAGGCATAAGGGTATTTACAAAAGAAGAAAGTGATAAAATACCTGGAACACCATTCCTTCATGTTAGTATCAATACTATGGAAAATAAGGTCTTAAATGCTCATTTAACTTGCATCAATGTTAAGCTATACCAGGAAGTTTATTTAGTTCGCGATGTTTCTATAAAAACAACCGCAAGGACTTGGTCAGCTGAAGCTTGTGGTATAGTTCCGAATATAGTAAACAAAAAAGATGTCCGAGAAAAAATAGCAGACTTGGTGGATATATTCATCAATACTTATCTTGCCGTAAATCCGAGGTAAATGATATGCGTTTTTCAGGAACTTGTAATCTTTTTGGTTTGCTCCTGAGCTTTTATTAGAACCTCCGGGTAAATATGACTTTTTATAAAATAGATCCTTCAAATTTTAGCTTGAAAAGTAATAGCCTCATTAGATATCTTCTTTATCAGAATAATGAAAGGAGCCTTCAGAACATGAAAATGATGAAGGATATATATTTTAAGGTAAAAAAAGGATTTTTTTTATTTTTAGTCTTATTGGTCACTACTATTTCCCTATCTGCACAGAACAAGACAAATGTATTGCTAAAGTACAGCAAACAGAATGGAACAATGCGGATCGTGTTTGAATCTGAGGAATCATTTATTACTAAATCAAAAACCACTATTTTACCTCCCCAGATAAAAATAGAGTTTCCGGAGCCATTCAATTTAATAGCCCAGAAGGATCTCCCATTCGAAGTAGTATCAAAGGATAAATTATTAGTAGTAAATCTGAAAGAGAGGGGTGAGATAAAGCTCCTGAGGCTTTCTGCCCCCGCAAGGCTTGTATTCGATATACAGAAAGGAGAAAAACAAATAACCCAAATACTTTCAAGGGTTTTTGTCCTTGATGCAGGACATGGCGGCTATGATTTTGGCATCATTTCTGCAGATGCAAAGGAAAAAGATATAAACCTCAATATAGCTAAAGATTTAGATACAATACTTTCAAAAAAGGGGAAAAAGGTCTTTCTTACGCGCAATGTAGACCAATATTTATCGCTTACCGATAGAATAAAATTTACTAACCAAAAAAATCCTGACATATTTATAAGTTTCCATTCATCTATGTCAGAAAATTTTGTTCTCTATGTTGCTAAGTTCAAGGAGGAGAGCCTGGGTGATATAGCTGACCTTTATAGTCTTTCCGCAAGGCAGAAAAAATATCTGGGGAGAAGCAGGATTCTCTCTGAGAGCATTGGAAAGGCAATAAAAGATGAATTCAAGAAGACTGTTATTTACAGGGAAATGTCTTTACCTATACTTAATTCCGTAGGTGCTCCAGCTGTTATGATCGAGTCCCCTTCACCGAGATCTGTCGTTTATGACCAGTCTATGAAGACGAGGCTAATAAATGCAATTATTAATGGGATCACAACATATAACCAAAAAGTTTATTCTATAGGAACAGAGTAGATTATGAATACTAAAAGGCTTTTGATCATAATACTGTTTGTATTCCTTTTCATAGGTGGGTTGGCAGGAGGATATTTTTATTTTTCAAGGGTTTCATCAAAAGAAAGTCAATTTCCTGAGGAGAAGGCTGAACCACTGCCTAAAATGGAAGACATATTTTCCCTTCGAATTTACTACCCAATAGGTAATCGGCTTCAAATGGAAGAAAGGAGGCTTCAGAGAAGAACTACTCAGATAGCAATTGCTGAGGCTGCGGTAGAAGAATTCCTTAAAGGACCTTTGGGTATAAAGATGTCAGATATACCAAAAGATGCAAGGCTACTCGGCATTTATAGAGACGAAAACAGAATTCTCTATATTGATTTATCAGAGGAGTTCAGGAGGAACTTCCAGGGCGACGCTCTTGCGGAATTTCTCCTTCTTAAGGGTCTATATGAGAGTGTTATATCGAACTTAGATGACATAGAGGATATAAAGGTTATTATAGAAGGCAGGGAAATAGAGACACTCGGGGGGCATCTTTATCTCTCTTATCCTTTAAAAGACATAGTTTCTTATGAATATGAATAAGAGAAAAAGGCCTATTGGTATTTTTGACTCCGGGATAGGAGGGCTTACTGTCTTAAAGGAGATAATAAAAGAAACGCCTGATGAAGATACTATTTATCTTGGCGACACTGCACGAGTTCCTTACGGTATAAGGTCGCCAGAAACAGTTATAAGGTATTCTTTCGAGAACACAAGTTTCCTCTTTTCAAAGGATATTAAACTCCTTGTAATAGCCTGCAATACTGCATCTTCTGTAGCTCTCGAGGAGATTAAAAAACATATTCCTATTCCTGTTATCGGGGTTATTGAGCCTGGTGCAAAAGCTGCTGCCAAAGAAACAAGAAATAAAAGGATTGGAATTATAGGCACAGAAGCAACGATAAGGAGCGATTCTTATACAAGATCAATTAAGGGCACCAATGGCAAAATAGAGGTATATGGTCTTCCCTGCCCTTTATTTGTGCCGCTTGTTGAGGAAGGATGGACAGAGGGAGACATTGCAACACTGGTCGCTGAAAGATACCTCAAGGAGATGAGGGATAAGGGCATAGATACACTTGTACTTGGATGCACTCATTATCCTTTGCTGAAAAAGATCATATCAAAGGTGATAGGTAAAGATATTCGACTCATAGACTCTGCAATAGAAGTAGCAAAGGAGGTAAAGGCAACTCTTGATACATATGGCTTAAGACAGGAACAGAAAGAAAGGCATTTAAGAAAGTTTTATGTGACTGACTCGCCGGATAGATTCGTAAAAGTCGGCGAAAATTTCCTCAAAAACAAGATAGACCACATAGAAAAAATAACACTCAGCTAAGAACCGAAGAATAGGAGAAATAAATGAGACCCGATGGAAGAGAAAATGATGAACTACGTGAAGTAAAGATCCGCAGGAATTTCATAAGTGTCGCAGAGGGTTCGGTATTGATTGAAATGGGCGACACAAGAGTGATTTGTACAGCCACAATTGAGGACAAAGTTCCCCCTTTTTTAAAGGATCAGAAAAGAGGATGGATTTCGGCCGAGTATGCGATGCTTCCAAGAGCAACTCCAACAAGGATAACAAGGGAATCTACTGCAGGAAGAATTAGAGGAAGAACCCATGAGATACAAAGACTCATAGGCAGAGCACTTAGGTCTGTTGTTGATCTATCTTATCTCGGTGAAAGAACGATATTGATAGATTGCGATGTAATACAGGCAGACGGCGGCACAAGAACAGCTGCAATAACAGGGTCTTTTATATGCCTTTCCGATACAATGAGATATGCCCTTAAAAATGGACTTATAGAAAAAATCCCAATTAAAGACTACCTTGCTGCTATAAGCGTAGGCATTGTAAACGGAGAACATAGGCTTGACCTCTGCTATTTAGAAGATTCTGTTGCTGAAGTTGATATGAATATTGTGATGACAGGAAGCGGCAAATTTGTCGAGATACAGGGAACTGCTGAAGGAATAACTTTTTCAAAGGCCACATTAGACAGTCTTTTAACCCTTGCAGAAAATGGTATAAATACTCTAATAGGGATTCAGAAAAGATTAATAGAAGGTGAAGGAAAAAGTCATCGAAAAACCTTTAATCTTTAATATGGTAAAATAGTTTTTAGAGGTAAAATATTGAACATTTATAGAAGCTTATTCGTCTGGCTTTTTATCGGAGTAATAATTATACTCCTCTTTAACCTTTTTAGTACCCCTAAGAAGACAGGAGAAGAACTGATATTCTCTGATTTTATGTCAAAACTTGAAGCTGGCCAAGTTGAAGAGGTTGTAATAAAGGATAACAATATAACGGGTCAACTAAAGGATGGAAAAAGCTTCAAGACCTATGCCCCCGCATATCCTGATCTTGTTAAGGTTTTAAGGTCTCAGAATGTAAAGATTGCTGTAAAGCCATCAGAACAAAACCCCTGGTATTGGAACCTATTCTTTTCCTGGGGACCCATAATCCTACTTGCTGCTATATGGATATTTTTCATGCGACAGATGCAAACAGGCGGTAACAGAGCTTTATCCTTTGGTAAGGCCAAGGCGAGGTTGGCCTCTGAAAAGGCAGTCAAAGTAACATTTTCTGATGTAGCAGGGATAGAGGAGGCTAAGGCAGAAGTACAGGAGATAATAGATTTTCTAAAGGCTCCCCAGAAGTTCCAGAAACTCGGAGGCAAGATCCCCAAAGGCGTACTTTTGGTTGGAGCCCCGGGTACAGGCAAAACCCTTCTTGCAAGGGCTATTGCAGGAGAGGCTGGGGTTCCTTTCTTCTCAATATCGGGGTCTGACTTTGTCGAGTTATTTGTAGGAGTAGGCGCATCAAGGGTAAGAGACCTCTTTGACCAGGCAAAAAAGAATGCACCCTGTATTATTTTTATCGACGAGTTAGATGCTGTTGGCCGTCATAGGGGAGCTGGCCTTGGTGGAGGTCATGATGAGCGCGAGCAGACTTTGAACCAGCTCCTTGTAGAAATGGATGGCTTTGAAACCAACCAAGGTATTATTATCCTTGCGGCTACAAACAGGCCTGATGTGCTTGACCCAGCTCTTCTTAGACCGGGAAGGTTTGACAGACAGGTAGTCGTGCCGCAACCTGATGTGAAGGGAAGACTCGAAATACTCAAAGTTCACACAAGAAACATCCCTCTCGATGAGAAGGTAAATCTCGATCAGATTGCCCGTGGAACACCTGGTTTTTCGGGCGCCGACCTTGCGAATCTTGTTAATGAGGCTGCCTTGTTGGCAGCAAGGAAGTCAAAAAGCAATGTCGAGATGTCTGATTTTGAGGCTGCAAAGGATAAAGTACTCATGGGTGTGGAAAGAAAGAGCATGATCATAAGCGAAACAGAGAAGAAAAATACTGCCTACCATGAGGCAGGACACACACTTGTCGCTAAGCTAACTCCAGGTACCGATCCAATACATAAGGTAAGTATCATCCCCAGGGGTATGGCACTCGGCGTAACACAGCAGCTGCCTATAGACGACAGATATACTTATTCTAAAGAGTACTTAGTGAAGGCCCTAACAGTCTTGCTCGGTGGTAGGGCTGCGGAGGAGATCGCCCTTAACCATATGACAACAGGAGCTGGCAATGACCTCGAAAGGGCAACAGAGCTTGCAAGAAAGATGGTTACAGAATGGGGCATGTCTGAAAAGCTTGGTCCCCTCACATTCGGTAAGAAAGACGAACATATATTCCTTGGAAAAGAGATTGCAAGACACAAGGATTACAGCGAAAGGACCGCAATCGACATAGACGAAGAGATTAAGAAAATAGTGCTTGATGCCTATAACACGTCTAAAAAACTCGTTACAGAAAACCTCGATCTTCTCGATGCATTAGCAAAAAGTCTGCTTGAAAAGGAGACCATGGATGGGGACGAGATAGAATCACTCATCCGTGAAGCAGAGTCAAAAAGGACAATTCAGGTTTAAGCCTGCCCGGGTTACACCGATTTCCTGATTCAAATCACAGAAAATAATAAAGATAGACGGTTAGTATTTGTATTATTTGTATTAATGTAAGGCTTGGGAGGCACATGATGGAAGAATTTAAAGAACTCAGCACTGAAGTATTTGAAACACAAAAAATTAATGATCAAATAGAAACCCTTCAGCAACAAAAGAAAGGCGCCTTAGAGGAACTTGGAAGTGTTGTCTATGAAAGTTCCTCACAGGGGATTTTTGACGAGGAGAATATAAAAAAGAAGTGCGAAACAATTAGAGAAATAGATAACCAGGTACGGGAGAGAGAAGACCAACTGCTGCACATTTTTGAGAAGGTAAAGGAATCTGTCCTCAAACTTAAAACCCTTGCTCCGTGTGACTGTGGTGCTGAACTCTATGAGGGTGTTAAGTTTTGCTACCAATGCGGCAAGAAAGTAGAGAAGGTTGAAAAGATAGAGAAGAAAACAAAAAGAAAAGAAGAAAAGCCTATGCCTAACAGTGTATGCCCTCAGTGTGGTGCTCAGCTTTCATCCGAAGCAAAGTTTTGTAGTGGGTGCGGGTTAGATGCGAAGAGCTTAATCTAATTCAATAAATATCCAGTTGGATTTTGATGGCCTCACTAATCCTGAGCATGTCTTCTTCTGAAATCATGCCAGCACGTTTAAACAGTCGTAATTTGCTAACAGTTGCTAACTGATCAGCCATAGCCTTGCTCTCTTTACCCTCAAATAAAACCAGTGCCTCACTTGGATAAAGACGATCTGTCTTACTGGTTAGAGGAACAACCTGAACTCGATTGAGGAACTTGTTCGATGCATCATTACTGACGATCACTGCAGGACGTTTTTTCTTAATCTCTCCACCAATAGAGGGCTCAAAATTTACCCACCAGACTTCACCTCTTTTCATGCGCTACGTCCTTAAAAGTCATCTCTGCCCAATCCAAGGCTTCTTTTTCCCGCTTTTTATCTTTTGACATTTGGGAGTATGCAGATTCCAGGTTTGGGCGTACCACATGCGGGCGCACTAGTTCCTCAACAAATTTACTGATCTTGCGGCGGCCGATGGTCTTATGAAGACCTTCATAAACCTCCTCATCTACGGTTATAGTCAACTTTTTTTGCATTGAAATCCTCCAATATCTATATACGTGTAGTATACGTATTGTTGCCGGTTATGTCAATGCAGAAACAATTAACAGGAATGTGATAAGATTTTTCCGGGCCAACGACGAGTTCACACGCCGCGAAGCGGTCGGCGTGGAACGACTGGTTGACGTCACTGTGATTTCATACGGTACAATAATGCATACGCGCTGGACTGCAGTTTGACTTTTTTCTCTGCTGCTTGCTTAAATGCCTTCGATCCAAGAGATGATAAAGCAACGATAGCAGCACCTGCCGTTATCACTTCGCCACCGTATAGCAGGGAAGCTATAAACGCGGCCGTTGCGACCCATGTTTTATCGTCAGAAAACAGCTCGTTTATGAATGGCTGAAAAGACCGTTTATCAATTTGAAACAGGTCATAAAGATCATTTTCTACTTTTGCTTTAATATGCGTAGCAACACGAGCAGTCAAGCGTGATATGTCCTTCTCTGAACTGATATCCTCTGCGAGTTCATGACACTTATTTTTAAGCCGAGTTATTTCTTCGCGTCTGCTACTGACAATATTCTTAATTATTTGAACTTTCTGCGCGTCTAACGGATCAATAAGACGAGAGACCAACTGGCGAAAGAATTCCCACGCAATTACGTCAATAGTGTCATCCCCTAAGTCATCTCTTAAAGCAGCGGGTGTTACGGGCAATGACGCTAGGAATGCTGGAAGTCTTTCGTTACTAAGAAAGAGCTCGGGCATTTGTCGAAACAGTGGCATCCGAAACATATATGCTCTGACCAACAACTGCGAAAGCGTATATCGAGTGAAAAGGACGTTGCAGTGATCATGAATCTCCTTCCAATTAAAATCTTTCTTCAATTGAATGCCTTCACCGGCGGGCCGAATTGAATTTTTCCCCAAATTTACAAAAAAATCGGCACCCTTTCCGGGATGCTGAATCTCCAGCACTTTTTCGAAAAATATATGTGCAAATAGTTCATCTGCTGCATGAAAAGGATCTATAAGTTCTACAATTTGATCATTGCTCAGGGACGAGGACGCGATTATCTCTTCCGAGTTTTGCCAAGCCTGTATCCCACGATCATAGCTGAGAAGTATAGTGGAAAAGGCGTCGTGACGAAGTGGTTCTATAATGTCAGAAGTGGCTCGTAGCGCCTGTTTATGTGCATAATAAAGATCAAAAAACTTCAAAAATTCTGGTTTCCAAGGTGGAGATTCTCTCTCTAAATATGCAAGATATGAGAAACTGTCAACGCCGGTAAGAAACGTAGATACTGACGGATGCAGCGTGAATGCCAGCTTATCGTCCCGAAAATATAGGAACGACGCACCCGACACTTGATCTGGATTCCATAAAGCATCTGGAAGGAGAAGTTTCATTTATTTATCCTGGATCAACGACGGCCTTAACCAGCGCGGGCAACCACGACAGGGAAAGAAAGCAGCAGGCTTATTCCGCGTCTGGCTGAAGGCTGTGTTATGTGTTTTTATTTTTTATATATAAATCTTCTAACCAATTTTCCTTTATTTTTGTTTTCTTGCCCCACAAATCTTTTCTCATCGCTACTGCGGTTTTAATGTATGCGCCTTTTGATGGATTTTTACTGAAATCAGCTAATGTTTTTATGACATCATCATTAGCAAACAAAACGGAGTTAAGCAATTCTGCTTCTATCTCTTTTTCAACTTCAGAGATATTTTTCAAGTCATCCCGAAATTCAGCAATATGTTTCATTCCATTGTCAGAGTTTAATTTTGTAAGCATAAGAATTAAAATGGTTTTGTATCTTCGACTTTTTAATTCATGCTCTTTTTCTCTTATCTGGCTTTGATGGCGAAATAGCGATTGGAAATAGGCTCCGATGATTCCCCAAAACCTAATGCCGTTAATATTGGAATTATCAATTCACTCATTCTTATTTCTCACATAACGTGCTAGCTAACCGGCGCGCCGCTTGTCGGTGCGTCCGTGTTGAGCGCGTTGTTGGGCGTCGCTATACGTGCGACAACGTACTTACGGAGCAACACAGCCATTTCATGAACGGGTAAGTCCTTCTCTGAAAATGGCTCCCCGTGAAAGATTGAATCCCGGATGCCCTTCAGCTTGCAAAAATCTGCGTAGCTTCTTTCGGCTTCAGCATCCTCGATGCTCGGGAACAGCACTGCCGTTACGGCAATGAACTTATCCGTTAGCCGGTATTTGTCTTTCATCACACCTTTGATACGTGCAAGAAAACGTTCCCGTAGCGTCGGCTGCTCCGCGTTGGTGAATGGAGAGAGAAACGCCTGTTCGTAGCTCTTGAAAGACTTCGCGATCAGGATTTCCAGCGCCGCCCAGCCTGACAAAAATGCTTTCAATCGGTCCGCACCGTACTCAGCCATTTGCGAAAACAGTCGTTCGACAGAATCGAGATCATTTTCCTGATTCAATGCTGCGTAACGATCGGCAATACGGGTGGCCGCTTCTTCGGAAAGAGGTGTGGATACAGACGCCTCACCACCCATTGAAAATGAAATGCTGTAAACAGGCTTCCCCTCGTCGTTGAGCAAATAAGTTCCGTCGGTGAGGTAGGCAAAGCGCGATGGCGCATCACTTTCGAAGGCAACAGCAACCTTCATGGCTTCGATATCAGTCTTATGCAGTTGCCTCACGCTGTTCTTCTCGACTGCATCGAAGGTGACAATAAACGTGTCGAGCTCGCGCAGCGGCTTCTGGAGGGACGCTTCAATTTCGCCTTGCGCTTGAAAGAGAAGCACGGCCTGTGCTCCAATCTTCTTTCTGCGCTCAGCCTTGATTTCCTCAACCTCCGAAGCGAGTGCCGTTTGAAAATCCTCAGGGCCCTGTTGACCTACCAAGCCTTTCAGCATCAGGCGGCCAACGGCGGAAGCTTCATCCACTCTCGCGAGGAGAGTGTCAGGATCGCGCGTCAATATGAACCGAGCGCTTTCTGAACTCGCCAGAACTATTGGCGGACTTCCTTCTCGGAGAGATATTCCTCCGACCACGGCCCAAGCCGCTGTGTAGGTGTATCTCATCATTTGTCAGACGCCCAACATTATTTTTTATGTTTATATGCTTCTTTTAGTGAATTTTAGGTCAATTTATGGGGAGAGTCAAGAAAAATTTGCAGGAGCGTCTTTTTAACACTTTGAAAAATAAGGGGAAAATATCCTGGGTGTAAAAAGCCCACTTGATTAAGATATAAAACTTACCAGGGAAAATTTCTGTTTCGATTCCTCTAAAAAGACTTACATAATGACAGAAACAAATTCATAGGCCTGAGCTGACTATTGATAATAATTTTGCGATGTATATAATATACATTATAGGAGGATTACTATGCCGACACTTAAAAGGACACAGATGTATCTTCCTGAAGATGTACTCAGGGAACTAAAAAGAAAGGCTCATGAAGAAAAGACCACTGTCGCCAGTATTGTGAGGAGTGCGGTTTCAGAGCTTCTCAGAAAGGAAAAGGCAAAAGACTGGATAGAAGATCCGCTTTGGGATATGGTTGGTTCCAGCAGTTCAAAAGACAGGGATCTCTCTGTTAATCATGACAAGTATCTTTATGGGAAAAACAAGTGAAGCTTTTTGTAGACACCTCAGCGTGGCTTGCACTTAATGACAAAAATGATCAGTATCATACTAAAGCTGTAGCAAAAAGTTTGGAAGTAAAGAGACAAAAGATTGAGCTGATAACATCAGAATACATAGTTGATGAAAGCATAACCCTCATAAGATACAGAGTTTCCCATAAGGCAGCAGTTACTTTCGGTGATTCTCTGTTTAACAGCAATATTGTCAGGATTGTAGATATAACAAATGAAGATAGATTTAAGGCATGGGAAGTCTTTAAAAAATATGAAGATAAAGATTTGAGTTTCACAGACTGTACAAGTTTTGTTTTAATGAAAAATCTAAAACTCCATATAGCATTTACGTTTGATGAACATTTCAGGCATCTCGGGTTTGAGACATTCTAACCATGGAACTCGTATGGAAAAATTTCTCTTTAGACTTCTCTAAAAAGACTTATATAATGGGAATCCTAAATGTCACACCTGATTCTTTTGCTGATGGAGGACTCTATTTCGCTAAATCTGCTGCAATCGAAAGGGCATACCAGATTGTAGAGGAAGGTGCCGACATCATTGACATTGGCGGTGAATCAACAAGGCCAGGTTCAGAGCCAATCAGTATTGATGAAGAATTAAGACGGACAATCCCTGTTATCGAAGCCATTTCGAAACATATAAAAATCCCTGTCTCAATTGATACATATAAGTCAAAAGTTGCAAGAGTAGCACTCGATGCTGGGGCATCAATGGTAAATGATGTAAGCGGATTGAGATTTGATTCTAAGATTGCAGAGGTGGCTTCTGAATATAAAATCCCTATAGTAATTATGCATATAAAAGGAACTCCAAAGGATATGCAACAAAATCCTGTTTATGAGGCATTGATACCCGAGATAATGGATTACCTTAGAATTGGAATCACAATAGCAACACAAGCAGGGATATCAGAAGATAAGATAATAATTGACCCTGGCATTGGGTTCGGAAAGACTTCTGACCACAACCTTGAGATAATTAATAACCTGCGTGAGTTCACCTTATTAGAAAAGCCAATCCTTGTAGGACTATCGAGAAAGGCATTCATAGGTAAAATCCTTGGAGATGCCCCTGTTACAGAAAGGCTTGAAGGCACGGCAGCAGCGGTTGCCATCTCTATAATGAATGGTGCAAATATAATTCGCGTTCATGATGTAAAGGAGATGGTAGGGGTTGTAAAAGTAGCAGATGCGGTAAAAAGAAAAAAAATATATTAGAATAAAAGCCTTAATATTGCCTTGAGGGGGTGAATGATGTCTGTGAAAAATTACTTCTTTACTTCAGAATCTGTAACAGAGGGACATCCAGATAAGGTTGCAGACCAGATCTCGGATGCAATACTGGATTCAATTATTGCCAAGGATAAGACAGCAAGAGTAGCATGTGAGACACTCGTAACAACAGGGTTAGCCTTTGTGGCTGGTGAGATTACAACAAGCTGCTATGTCGAGATACCTGATATTGTGAGAAAGACTGTGCGAGACATTGGTTATACAAGGGCAAAATATGGGTTCGATTATGAGACATGTGCTGTCATCACAGCTATACACGAACAGTCCTCTGACATTGCCATGGGTGTTGACATTGGAGGTGCTGGTGACCAGGGTTTAATGTTCGGTTTTGCGTGCGCGGAGACTGAAGAACTCATGCCTCTTCCCATCATTCTTGCCCATAAGCTTGCGATGAAATTAGCAGAGGTTAGAAAGAACGATATCCTCAGCTATTTAAGGCCTGATGGTAAGACACAGGTAACTGTTGAGTACAGGGATAGTAAGCCCTTAAGAATAGATAGTATTGTTATCTCTGCCCAGCACAGTCCAGAGATTACCCTTAAAGATATAACAGAAGATATTATTGAGAAGGTAATAAAGCCGACTGTACCTGCAGAGATCCTTGACGAGGAGCATATTAAATATTACATAAATCCAACAGGCCGATTTGTTGTAGGAGGGCCAATGGGTGACACAGGTCTTACAGGTAGGAAGATTATTGTTGATAGTTACGGAGGAGTTGGAAGTCATGGTGGTGGCTGTTTTTCTGGCAAGGACCCTACAAAAGTAGATAGGTCCGGTGCCTATATGGCAAGGTATATAGCCAAAAATATTGTTGCGGCCGGAATAGCCGATAGAGTTCAAGTCCAGATGGCATATGCCATAGGCATGCCTGAACCCGTATCCGTTCTTGTAGACACTTTCGGAACCGGCAAAATACCATCTGAAGAGATAGTGCAGGTTATAAGGAAAAACTTTGACCTTACACCGAAAGGGATGATCGAAACCCTTGACCTCAGGAGGCCTATCTTTAAAAAGACAGCAGCCTACGGCCATTTCGGAAGAAATGACCCTGATTTCACCTGGGAAAAAACAGACGTAGCAGATATCTTTAAAAAGGGAGCATGACTTTACAGTGAAAAGTAAAAAAACTGCCACTGACGCTGATACGAAATATTGTTTAACCCGAAAAAATGCATTTACATAATGCAGATGTTGTGAAAAAATTTATTTTTCGATACCT